>JAUCGK010000072.1 GCA_030378085.1 Candidatus Parabeggiatoa sp. HSG14 | reverse complement strand
AACATCATTTGACACTTTGCTTTAATTTTTCTATTTTGGGACTTCCCCCTGTGTACGGGGGGTTAGGGGGGTGTCCTCAATTTTGCACTCCAGTTTGAAAGCTATCTGCGTAACATCAGTTATTAATGTTATTTAGGAGTTCAAACTTTAGTGGGCGCATTCCTATTTTCAGGGTTATTTCTCGTTCCAACGCTCCAGCGTTGGAATGGTGCGCCCATGAAGGCGTTTTACCAGCATGGTGAAAGTCCATGTCAAAGTATATCATAAACTTTGTAGTCGAAAGTTCGTAGGTTGGAGTGAAACCTTTAACTACAGGGATTGTATATAATAAAGGATTTACGGGAGAGGAATTGAGGAATTAATGAAAACAAAACTTATAAATAATATCTCGTCAAAAAATCGCTGATAAAATCCCTTATTATATACAATCCTTGTAGTTAAAGGTTGTTAAGCGCGTAGATTGGAGTGAGCTTGCGAACTCCAACACTAAAAGGCTAGAAGACAATCACAAAATGTTGGACTTCCTATCGTCAGTCCAACCTACGCGCTTTTAGGTTTTGCGTGGTATAAAAGTTCTGGATAAAACCAGTAATACCATAATCCAAAGAATAAAACGCTCAAACAAATACCAAAAAGAAAACATTGAATAATAGATTTTAACCATTTTATTTTTCCTCTCTGGTGAAAACGACTGAAAAATACGATATACTGAATGCCAAAAAATAGGATTGAAAATCGTTTTAATCAAAAAATCAAGTTTTTTAAATAAGGCTTGGTTTTTTTTGTGTCTAAATTTTTGCAAAGTATACAATATTGAAAAATTTGGGGGTAATTACTCCGTTTTTTTAAAGGAGTGACGCTGGAACGTCACGGTAGGAATGAAAACGCTGGAGCGTTGGAACGAGAAAATCAGTATATATCTTTCCACACAAGATATATTCTTTGCACTCTACATAATCAAATTTAATCAAATTCGCTGTATTTCATTATGAAACTTTATGCAATCAGTGATTTACATTTAGATCATCAAATTAATTCTAATGCGATTGATGCTTTACCCGCTTTTCCCGAAGACTGGTTAATTCTTGCTGGAGATATTTGCTGCACTCCCAAACAATTACATTTTGCTTTAATGCGATTAACCCAACGTTTTTCCCAATTATTATGGGTACCTGGAAATCATGATTTATGGTCAGGTGTAAGCGATATAAAAGAACGGGGAGAAGCAAAATATCAAAAAATGGTTTCAATTTGCCATGAGTTTGGTGTTTTAACACCTGAAGACCCTTATCCATTATGGGAAGGTGAGGGAGGAAGCCATTATTTAGCACCATTGTTTCTCTTGTATGATTACAGTTTTCGACCCAGTGATATTTCGCTAGAACAAGCAATATCTTGGGCTAGGGAAGCCGGTATTGTTTGCACTGATGAATATTATCTTGATCCCACGCCTCATATTTCTAGACAGGCATGGTGTCAAGCAAGATGTGACTATTCAGAACAAAGGTTGAGTGAATTGCCTAAAGGGATTCCTCGTATTTTAATTAATCATTATCCTTTGCGAGAAGATTTAGTCCGGTTAGTTAGAATTCCTCGCTTTTCTATTTGGTGCGGTACTCAACGTACTAAAAATTGGCATCTTCGTTTTGATGCTTCTGTAGTCGTTTCTGGACATCTTCATATTCGTGCAACGGATTATCGAGATGGTGTCCGTTTTGAAGAAGTTTCGTTAGGATATCCAAGAAACTGGAATCAGGCTAGAGGCATTGAGGGATATCTTCGACAAATTTTACCCGCCCCAACTAAAACGTCAAATGAAAAATGAATAACACCTACCTTTTCTATGATTTAGAAACGACTGGCTTGAATAAAGCCTTTGACCAAGTTTTACAATTTGCCGCTATTCGTACTGATATGACATTCAACGAAATTGAGCCGCATAATATCATGGTTAAACTGCGTCCCGATATAATTCCTTCGCCAAAAGCAACAATAACTCATCGTATTTCTATTGCCCAAACAATGCAGGGATTGTGTGAGTTTGAAGCAATTACTAAAATACATCATCTTTTGAACAAACCAGGCACTATTAGTATTGGCTATAATACATTAAGTTATGATGATGAATTTTTGCGCTTTTGTTTCCACCGCAATTTGCTGTCGCCCTATACCCATCAATATAAAGGAAATTGTCGTCGTAGCGATTTGCTCCCTATCACGATTATGTATTATCTCTATAAAAAGGAGATTTTGGATAATTGGCCAGAAATTGAGGGAAAACCCACTATGAAATTAGAACACATTAGTCGGGCTAATAAACTGGCAGAAGGACAAGCGCATAATGCAATGGTTGATGTTAAAGCCACCGTTGAATTAGCACGGCGACTTTATAAAGAACCAAAAATGTGGGACTATTTGGATGGATATTTTGATAAAACGCTTGATACTCGGCGTATTGAAGAAATTCCCGTTGATTTTCATAGTGTTGCCTGTCACAATCGTATTGCTTTGATGATTGATAATAAATACGGTTCAGACAATCAGTATCAAATACCAGTACTTTTAATTGGTAATTCAATACCTTACAAAAATCAAACTTTGTGGCTACGTTTGGACAATCCCAAATTACGTGAAATCCAATTAACTGACGTTCCCACAAAAGGAAGTTCTTCTGAAGAAGAAAAAGAGTTTTCTAAGAACAGTTGGGTTATCCGTAAAAAGTATGGAGAATCAGGCATTATTTTACCGCCCCATGAACGGTATTGGAGTTACTTAAGCCAAGAAAGACTAGCTATTGTTGAAGAAAATAAAGAATGGCTACAATCTCACACAACCCTATTTCACAAAATTATCCAATATCACCGTGAATTTAAGTACTCCAAAATTCCTGATTTGGATATTGAAGCCGCACTTTATCAAAGAGGGTTTTTATCTGATAAAGAACAAACATTGTGTCGTCAATTTCACACAGCTTCTCTGCCTGAAAAGATGGAAATTGTGAGCAAGTTTGAAGACGTTGAGATGCGTAAGTTGGCGAACCGTCTCTTATGTCGAAATTACCCCGACAATTTACCACTTATGCTGACGAAAGATTTTGAAGATTATTTGCGGCGCGTCAATCCTAAAAATGAGGGAGATGCTTTAATTAATCATAAATACGAAAAGCGTACTATCCCTGTCAATGCACTGACAGAAATTGCCAAAATCAGAAAAGAAGATGATTTGGATAGTCAACAAATTGAATTACTTGATGAACTAGAAAATCATATTAAGGAATGAGGATTTAATAACTTCCAAAACGCTTGAACCAAACCTGACAGGTTTTCAAAACCTGTCAGGTTTAAACGTGGACATTATTAAATCCTTATTCTCGTTCCAACGCTCCAGCGTTGGAATGCCTAGTGTGACGCTCCAGCGTCACGATTCTTTCAATAGGACGCTGGAGCGTCCTAGATTTGGTGATCTCTACTACGTTTCGTTACTTCGTTTCCAACGCTGGAGCATTGGAACCAGAAAAATCCAAAATAAATTTTGGAGATGTATTACATTTTATAAGGCCGTTGCTTATCATCATCTTCTGGTAAACGTAATAACCTTTCAGATTCTGGCTTGGCAAGTTGTTCCCTTAAATAACGGGCGCGTTCAACGATGGTGGGTGGCTTTTCTGGCTGTAAGCGGAAAAATCGGGTGAACCAATTTGGCCCATCTCCAAGTTCCCCATCTTTTTTTAAAGCATGTTCATAATCAGCCAATGCTTCTTTGTGCTGTCCCATCCAATCATAAAGTATGCCTCGATTTGCATAGCTACCCGCAAAATGAGGTTCCTTTGCAATGACATTATTGAAAACTAAGAGTGCTTCTTGATAACGTTCTAGTTTCAATAAACTACGTGCTTTACCACGCAAAGCATGAATATGTTCAGGGGCTTCATGGAGTGCTTCTTGATAGGCTTGCAAAGCACGTTCATAGTGTCCATCTTCAAATAAATTGTTACCTGCCAAATAAGCTGAATCACCAGGGGCAACCTGGGCAAAAAAGCTGTCGAAAAAAGTCCAACCAATCCAAGCAATTGTTAATATGATAGCAGTCCATTTTAAGAATGGGTAAAAACGTTCATCCATCATTTGGGGAAACCGATAAAGTTGATATTAAAGAATAAAGAAAACAAAATAACGATTATCATCGCAATAAAACGGGCGCGAGCTAATTGTCCATTGATTTCTGCTTCGGAAATTTCCCGTTTTAGTTTTCGTTGCAAACGGCGTACACTCAAAATCCAAACAAGTTTGCTAACTGGGAGAAACAACAACACAGCGAGAATAGACACAGAAAATATGAAATATAACATGGTTGATTTAGAAAATAGGAAATGTGCGAAAAGGAGGAATGGCTTAAGCTTACACCAAATCGATCCAAACTCTACTTAATTTTCAATGACTATTTTTGTATTATACACTGATGATATCAACATTATAGACGTTTAGATAAATAATTCCACAAAAAAACCTCCGAGGTTTAACTCCCAAATTACTCGTTCCAATGCTGGAGTATTGGAACCAGAAAAATCCTTTAACTACAAGGATTGTATATAATAAAGGATTTAAAACCGTTTTTCTCGTTCCACAGCGAAAGCGTTGGAACCAGAAAATCCTTATTTTATCAGTGGGAGCATAAAACATTCAATTTGTCAATACATAAATTTTAATTGATTAAAACCTTTTCCCGTAAATCCTTATAACTACAAGGATTGTATATAATAAAGGATTTTAAACTGTTAAAACCTTCTCCCTCCCGTAAATCCTTTAACTACAAGGATTGTATATAATAAAGGATTTTAAACTGTTAAAACCTTCTTCCTCCCGTAAATCCTTTAACTACAAGGATTGTATATAATAAAGGATTAAACCTGTGGGATTATTGAAATCTTGAGTAAAAGTTTTGGAGATGGTTAAAAACGTTTTGATGACACTGTTTTAAATCCTTTTTTATATACAATCCCTGTAGTTAAAGGTTTTTAAATCCTTTTTTATATACAATCCCTGTAGTTAAAGGTTTTAAATCCTTTTTTATATACAATCCCTGTAGTTAAAGGTTTTTAAATCCTTTATTATATACAATCCCTGTAGTTAAAGGTTTTAAATCCTTTTTTATATACAATCCCTGTAGTTAAAGGTTTTAAATTTTTCACTTTCCACTTTTCACTTAAAAAAATGAAAGAATTAAATATTGATTTTCATAGCGCAAATAAATTTTTTATCCATTTTGATAGTCGCTCCTCAGAGTTGTTGGATTTTCAAATCACTTTTGAGGATAAAGAGCAAAAAGCGATTAAGTGGTATTTTGAAACTTATGCCACGGATTATACGACTGAGGTGGATGATGATGAGGCGCAAAGTGTCGTTGATAAATTGCCGGTTTGGGGAGCGCGGTTGTTTGAAGCCGTGTTTGGCAACCATGTAGCGCGGCGATTATATGAGGGTTTTCAACAGCAGGGCGGGTTGTTGACGGTTAGTGCCACCCATCCCGCTATTTTGTCGTTGCCGTGGGAGTTGTTGTACGATCCGGAGAGTACCTTTTTGTACAATTATAAACCGTACATTTCTATTCGCCGCCGGTTGGCACGTACTGATAAGGCAAAGCAACCCATCGTGGTTGCGCCCAAAGAGCGGTTGCGGGTGTTGTTTGTGATTAGTCGTCCAGAAGATGAGAATTTTATCGATCCGCGTGCCGATGCCAAGGCGGTTTTGGGTGCGCTCAATGAGGAAACTTTGGGGCGGTTTGAGTTGGAGTTTTTGCGCCCGCCGACTTTGGATAATTTAACTAAACGGTTGGAGTGTCGCGCTCAATATCGTAAATCACCGGCTGTCGATGTGTTGCATTTTGATGGGCATGGGGTATTTATGTCTGGCGATGGCTCAGAGCCGGTGACTTATTCTTATAAACAAAGTGCCGAGACTAAAAAAGCCGATGGCGATCCGCGTTTTATGGGTTATCTGTTGTTTGAGGATAAGGAGAGTAAAACCCATTTAGTGGAGGCGAGTACATTAGGCGATATGTTGACACAACAAAATGTCGGTTTAGTGGTATTGTCTGCGTGTCAGTCGGCGATGATGGGGGGGGATGAGGCGATGAGTAGTGTGGCGGCGCGGTTGATTCATGCGGGGATGCCTGCCGTGTTAGCCATGACGTATTCGGTGTTGGTTGAGACAACGCGGCGTTTATTTGAACGGTTTTATGAGTCGTTGGCTTATGGGGCTGGGATTGGTGCGGCGTTGGATGATGCGCGGCGTTATCTCTATAGTCATCCAGAACGGGGAGAGCGACAACGGCTTGAAGGGGCTATCACTTTAAAAGTCTATGATTGGTTTTTGCCGGCGTTGTATCAAGTGGGTGATGATAATCCGTTGTTAGTTGAGGAGATTGAGGAACCAGCCGATTTGGAAAAACCGTTTGCCTCGAATTTGCCCGAATTACAAGAAGCCGGTTTTGTGGGGCGCAAACGGGAGTTGTGGCTGATTGAACGTGCCTTTGTGCATGGAACGCGCCGATTAACGTTGTCGGGGTTTGGGGGGCAAGGTAAAACTTATTTAGCTATCGAGGCTGGGCAATGGTTATGCCAGACGGGGATGTTTGAGGCGGTTTGTTTTATCGACTATGCCAGTTTTCAAGGCGTGGATGCGGTGGGACTTGCGGTGAGTACGTTGGCGACGGTGTTGGATGTGAGTTTAATTGATGTTGATGCGACTACAACTGTATTAGGACAAAAACCGACTTTGCTGATTTTGGATAATTTGGAGACTTTGTTTCGACAAGCTCAACAACCTATACCCCCGGTGGTTGAGCCTGTCGAAACCACGAAAATTTCTCCTTTAACAGAACTACTTGACGCTGCCGAAATTTGGTCTAAAACTGGTAAGTGTCGGGTTTTGCTGACGACGCGCTCCCCCGATTTTCACCATCCGGCGTATCCTACCCAGGGCAGTTTAAAACATCAAGCGTTGTCTTTGACGGGTTTAAACACTGTCGATGCATTGGATTATTTCCAGCGGTTATTGAAATTACCACCGGCTCCCAGTGTGACTCGATTACCTAAACGCGCGGTGATTTTAGATTTATTTAGGCAAGTGGAATTTCATCCGTTGTCCATTGGTTTGTTGGGTAAACAATTAAAAATGTATCGTCCGTCAAAATTGGGGTTGCGTTTGGAGAAGTTTATTGCCGAAACCCCGGATGATCCGTTATTGGCTTCGTTGAATTTGTCGTTGGATAAAATAGATGAGGAAGCTAAACAATGGCTGCCAAGGTTGGGGGTGTTTCAGGGTGGCGCACTTCTTGGTAATTTGATAGCGATTACTGAAATTCCTGAGTCAGAATTGTATACATTATTTGCTACTTTAATATCAGTTGGTTTGATTCAATTTGAAGGTTTGACGAGTGATGTTACTTATATTCGATTCCACCCCACCTTAGCCCCCGCGCTTAAAACTCGTCTCTCTGCTGAGGAGCTGGCACAACTACTCGCCCGCCATCAAGAACGTTATTATCAATTATCGGGTTATTTGCATTCGGAAGATTTTAAAAATCCCCACCAAGCCCGTGCCATTGTCCAACGAGAATTGCCTAATTTATTGTATGCCGTCAAGGGTGCGTTAGCAGCAAAGACAGACAATGCGGTGGAATTTGTTGAGAAAGTCAACTTGTTTCTTGATAACTTTGGACTCAACCGTGATCGTGCTGACTTAACCCAACAGGCTGAGCAGATTGGTGGGTATCTCGCCATGTACAATAAAGGGCAACATTTGTACAGTCAAGGGCAATATCAAGCGGCGGTGCAAGTATTTAATGAGATACTCACGAGTTTGGGGGAACTGCCCTGTTATGAGCGTTGCGCTACTTTAATTCGGTTAGGACGATGCTTTGCAATGCAAGGTCAAGCAGAACAAGCCATCGACCATTATCGGCAAGGATTAGCAGTGGCAGAAAAATTGGAACAATCTAAAGATGTGAAACGACTAAAGGGTGCTTTACACACGGATTTAGCGGATGTGCTGAGTGATAAGGGAGATTTTGAGGAAGCCAGAAAAGCTTATGAGGCATCATTAGTTCTGGCAAAAGGTTTGGATGATCACCGTATGGTTGCTGTTGCAAATGGACAACTCGGCACCCTAGCCCTGTTGCAAAACAATCTACAAGAAGCCGCAGAACGTTATCGTGAAGCACTGGTGATTTTTCAGCGACTAAATGAACCAAAATCAGAAGCGGGATTTCATCATCAACTAGGCATGGTGTATGACGAAGCTCAACAGTGGGATGCCGCAGAGCAAGCTTATCGAGAATCAGCACGCATTAATGAACAGCAAGGCAACCTAGCCCATGCAGTCCGGACTTGGGATTGCTTAGCCACTGTAAATAGAATGGCCGGCAAATTTGAAGCGGCAGATGCTTGGTATCGTAAGGCAATTGAAGGTGCAAAATCTGTTGGAGATTTGGTACAAGTAGCAAGTTCACTCGGCAACCTCGCCGACTTACTCCAAACAAATTACCCCAACCGCCTACCAGAAGCACAGCAACTGGCGGAAGAGGCTTTGGCTATCATGAAAACCTTAGACTCGTCTGTGTCTGAAATTTGGCAAACCTATAACATCTTGGCAGAAATTGCCGAACAACAAAACGAACCCGACAAAGCTGCTGAATATCGGCGTTTATCGGATGAGGCTAAGGTTTAGCTTTTAGACCTGACAGGTTTTGGAAACCTGTCAGGTCTTGCCCCAAAGCTGCTGAATATCGGCGGTTGTCGGATGAGTACAACGGATTTAACGAAATAAACGGATTAATGTGGTGGTATTATCAAGTAGTTGACTCCCCCTTTTCATTGTCGTTTGTTGTCTTTTACTCAACCAATTAGACAGACTAATCTGTTGATACTGCTAATCTGTTGTACTAAACAAGAAATGCCTATCTTACCAACCCAACGCATCAATTTAACATAATATACTATGCCAAAGAAGATTAGAGAACTTATACAATCACTTGAAGCCGTTGGTTTTGTGAATCGTGGAGGAAAAGGTAGTCATCGTAATTTCAAACATCCTAAAGGTGTTCATATTTTAATGAGTGGAAAACCGGGTAATGATGCTAAATGTTATCAAGAACGTCAAGTTTCAATCGCTATTAAAAAGGTGAAAAAATGAAAGAAAGTGATCGTTATTTAAAAATTGTTCAATGGTCAGAAGAAGATGCTTGTTACATTGGAACTTGCCCAGGGTTAATGCTTGGCGGTGTGCATGGAGATAATGAGATTGATGTTTATGTTGAATTATGCGAAGCCATTGAAGAATGTATACAAATATATCAAGAAGATGGAGACGCTTTACCAGAAGCCACAGCAAAACCTTATTCCGGTCAATTTAACCTTGATGTTGGTTGTGAATTACATAAAGCACTTTCTATTGCAGCCTTACAAGTCAACGAAAGTTTAGAACATTTTTGTATCAATAAGCTCAAACAACACACCCATCTTCATCATGTGTAATTACTTTGCTCTCAACCAGATGGGAAAATAACTACTACTCCCCTAAATCTGTTGTACTAAACTATAATTCGTTGTACTTATAAAACCTTATACTAGAGGTTGATAACTGATATGATGACTGTAGAAGACATAAAACACGCTGTTACTCATTTGTCTCAGGATGATTTTACTGATTTTAAGATGTGGTATGAGGCATTTAAAGCGAAATTCAGAAATAAACTGATTGAGAAAGTCGATAATCAATCAGATAAACTCAAAGACTCGGAAACGGTTTACATCACCAGTGAAACGACACTTTATGGTGTTGTCAAGCGTGTTGGCGGAGAGCCGCCCACTGTCTGGATTCAAACATTCGATGCTAATCACATTTCATGTCAAGTTGATGAGACACTTGCCCAAAAATTAGGAAGTCTTTTGTATACAAGGGTTGGACTAATTGGTATTGCTAAATGGAATGTGGCAGACTCTTCAATCAAAACTTTTCAAATCAGAAAAATGACGGCTTATCAAGATACCCCATTATCTGAAGCGTTTTCTTCACTGTCTTTAGATATGGGGCATTATTATAATGAGGTCGATGCACATCAATTGGTTTCAACAATCAGAAAGGATGAAAATTAAAAAGGTTGATGGCATGATTGTTGCCACTGCCGTCACTCAAAAAGCAACGTGTATTTATAGTCATGATCCAGGGCTTGCAAAATTTGCTTCAGGTTATATTGAGGTGAAGGAAATTCCAATTCTACCAGACTAATCCGTTGTACTAAATTATTAGCGAATTATTGATGTGGTAGAATGGAAATATCCAGATCGCCTTGAAATAAATTGATCGTTATTTAGTCTGCTTTTAGAGATTTACTCACAATCTCATACACATCTTTACAAAGCTTGCCATGGTTTGCGATACGTTCTAGTTGATCTTTCATCAAATCTTGATGGGGTTGGACAAATTTACGCCAGTTAATCAAGCCTCGTACTAAACGTGCTGCTATCATTGGATTGATACTATTTAATTCAAGTACAATGTCTCCTAAAAATTGATAGCCAGCCCCATCGTAACGATGAAAACCAATAGGGTTGTTCACACTAAACGATCCTATTAACGCATAAACCTTATTGGGATTTTTGATGTTAAATGCCTCATGTTTAACCAGAGCTTGCACCCGATATAAAATATCCTTGTGGGGAGCAATCGCTTGTATTCCAAACCATTTATCTATGACTAAAGGATCGTGTTGCCATTGTTGATAGAAATGCTCAAGTTGAGACATTGCTTGTTCTAGCCCATTATCAACCAGCACGTTCAACGCTGCTAATTGATCGGTCATATTATTAGCAGTGTTATATTGCTTGATGGCTAAAAGACGATGGTTGTTACCTAATTTAAGCAAATATTTTAAGTAACCGCTTTTTAACAAGCGCGTTGCAATATCTTCACGACTTAACCGGTATTCTCCTCTCTCTTTAGCAAGGCTTTGGTAATTTTCCAAAAATTTGTTTTCTAAACGAGAAGCCAGTTTTGTTTGTAAAAAGTCTCTGGCTTGATGAATCACATTGACTTCAATGGGTTGAATACATTCTGCAATGTATGTTTCGCTTGGTAATTCTAGGAGTTGAGCCAACAATGCTTTATCAATGTTTTCGAGTTTTAGCAGTTTATTGTAAGCAGCCATCAGTACTTCATCAATGTGCAAGTCTTTTCCTGCTTGAGCATCAGTTATTAACTGCTTGATAATATTGATAGATAAACATTGGCTGGCTTCCCAACATGCAAAAGAATCAGGATCGTGAGCGACCAAAAATCCTAATTCGTCATTTGTGTAGGGATAATCTAATTTAACAGGTGCCGAGAAGCTTCGTAATAAGGAAGGCATCGGTTTTTCTGGGATATTGACAAATTCAAAGCATTCTTTTGGCTGTGTAATGCTAAGTACCCGGGATGTACCACTGCTGTTATTTTCACCAACTAATTGTAAATCTAATTCCTTGCCACTTGCTGGATTAATCAATCCTATATTGAATGGTATCAAAAAAGGTTGTTTAACGGCCTGTTCTGGTGTAGAAGGACAAGATTGTTCAACAAATAATTTAAAATGCTGTTTTTCTGAATCATATTCGCTGCTCACCTGTAATTCAGGTGTACCCGCTTGACTATACCAAAATTTAAATTGTTCGAGATCATAACCACTGGCATCCTGCATCGCTGAGACAAAATCATCACAAGTGACCGCTTGTCCATCGTGGCGTTGAAAATACAAATCCATTCCCTTTCGGAAATTATCAGCACCCAATAATGTGTGCATCATCCTAATGACTTCTGCCCCTTTATTATACACAGTAGCTGTGTAAAAATTATTCATTTCTATATAAGAATCAGGGCGTATCGGATGCGCCATAGGACTTGAATCTTCAGAGAACTGACGAATACGCAAGTTTTTCACTTCATTAATACGAGTCACTGCCCGCGATCCCATATCAGAGGAAAACTCTTGATCACGAAATACGGTAAGCCCCTCTTTAAGGCTCAGTTGAAACCAATCACGACAAGTCACCCGATTTCCCGTCCAATTGTGAAAATATTCATGAGCAATCACGCCTTCAATACGGTTAAAATCAGTATCAGTGGCTGTTTCTGGCTTAGCCAACACAAATTTTGAATTGAATACATTGAGGCCCTTATTCTCCATAGCTCCCATATTAAAATCGTTGACTGCCACGATCATGTAAATATCTAAATCGTACTCTAAGCCAAAAACCTTCTCATCCCAAGCCATAGCATTTTTTAAAGAGCGCATAGCGTGGTCACATTTTTCACGATTTTCGTGTTCCACATAAATTTCAAGCGCAACTTGATGACCAGAACCTGTGGTATAACGATCTGCTATTTGAGCTAAATCGCCAGCAACCAAGGCAAAAAGATAACTGGGTTTTTTAAAAGGATCATGCCATGTCACCCAATGGCGACCATCATTTAAATCACCGCGTTCTTGAGGATTGCCATTAGACAACAATACAGGATAACGTTTTTTATCAGCAAGTACCGTTGTTGTAAATACAGTCATCACATCAGGGCGATCCACAAAATATGTCATCCGACGAAACCCATGCGGTTCACATTGGGTACAATAAGTGCCACTACTGAGATAAAGTCCCGTAAAATCTGTATTTTTACTTGGATCAAGGCGCGTTTTAATTTGTAAACTAAAACGTTCAGGTACGGTATGGATAATGAGTTGCTCATCTTTTACCTGATATTCTTCATTACCCAATTCACGTCCATCCAATTGCAAAGATAATAATTCAATCTGTTCACCATCAAGCACTAAAGGCTGTGGTTGATGATTTTTGGATAAGTTTCGAGAAACTTCGATTTTTGAAGACACGACAGTCGTTTGATCTCCCAAATCAAAATGTAATTTTACAGAATCTACCAGATAATCAGGGAGTTGATAATCTTTGCGTAATTTTTTTAAAGGAGGCATATTGAAATTAATAAATTTATGAGGGGAAGTTAACCATGGCACTGGGGTCGTTAAATGGGAATGCTTCACACAAGGGCAACCACAAGGGATTGTCCCTGGGGTGTTAAATCTGTCATGATTTTGCCAATTATTTTTCTCCCTATTTTTGTTCCGTTCAATGTATTTCAACCCCGAAGGGGTAAAACGTGAATAGCCTTATGTGAAACATAAGGTAAATACGTGTATAAACCGTCAACCCCTTTGGTGTTGAACAAAAATGTAATCGCATGTAATTATTATCGTTCCCAAGTTTTACTTGGGAACGCACTGCCCAAGAAGCTTCGCTTCGAGAAAAACCAAAAGAATTGCTCAATCTCAGAAAACTTCAATGAAACAACCTTGTCGAAGCAAAGCTTCTGAGCAGTACGTTCCCAAATAAAATTTGGGAACGATAAAAATCCCGAACACCTATGATATTCTACTCTTGAGTTTCTTCCTTTGACGAAGGACTATTGGGAATTTTAACATTTTCAGTTAAAGCATTTTTTTTAAAATCCCGATGCCAAACAGGAAACGTATTGCTGATATAAATTTTTTTGTCAGCTACTTTTACAGCAATTTCATTCATGTTTTTAGTAATGGTTCCAACATATACAATACTCAAAGCCAATAAAGCTGCAAAAGTTGAAGCAGGAATAAGTTCATGTAAACGCGGTTTAATGGGGGGTTCAGATTGCTGTTGAAACATTAAACGTACAATTCGCATGAAATAAGCCGTTTCTATCACTGTAGCAATTAATACAACTGCAATTGCAGTATGATACCAGACATTTTCTGTCGCAAAAGCACCTTTTAATAACAACAATTTAGCCCAAAAACCGGGTAACGGCGGTATGCCAACCAGTGAAAGTACCAACACTATAAAAAGGAGAGTACCCCACAATGAAACGTGTGCTGCACCGACTAATCGCTTAAAATGTCCGCCCCAAGCTTCAGTCAGCATAAATAAAGCAGGTTTTACCAGTGCATGATGAAGAGCGAGTACCACACCTGCAATCACGCCATCTGGTCCCGGAATAGAAAAAGCAATGGCGACTAAACCTAATTGCCCAATGGAAGAAAAAGCTAATACTTGTCGTAAATCGGTGGCACGCAATGCGGCCAATTCTCCAGTGAGAACACCTAAAACACCTAAACTCAACAATAATAAAGGGGCATCAGTATCGGCATAAATCAACACCAAAAACCGTAAAACAATCAGCAGTGTTAATTTGGAAACGATTCCACCCAATAAGGCCGAAATACGAGCGGGTGCAGTGATATAAACTTCAGGCACCCAAGTATTGACGGGAAATAATTCGGCTTTCACGCCTAAGCCTATTAACATTAAAGCAAAAGCGGATAATCCCACTATGTCGTTCAACATATACGGCGCAAGGGTGGCGAGATGGGCTAAGTTAAGCGTACCTGTGACGGCATAAATCAAGGCAATACCCAATAATAATAATGCGGAACCCAACGCGCTAAGAATTAAAAAGCGTAAACTGGCGGCATAACCAGCTCCCGTTTTACCACTTGCCGCTAAACCATAAGAAGCAACCGCGACAATTTCATAAAACACATAGATATTGAAAAGATCGCCTGATAGTGCTAGTCCACAACTGCCCCCAACAAGCAATAAAAGAAGCGTTTCTTCTCGGATACGCCCTAGTTCGCTACCTAACCATAATATCAGTGTCCCTAATACAACAAGCATGACAAATAATAAGGCAAGGCGATCTACATAAAAGATAATACCCAAGGGTGCAGGAAAACCACCCATAGCGATACTTTGTGCGCTATCCACAGGAATACTACGCCATAATTCTAAGGCAATACCTAAGTTAATAAGAAGTATAAAAGGCCCTGTCCACTTTCCCACTTTTTTGGGTAAATGTCGGTATATAATTGGGAGCAAAAACGCGCCCAATAAAGGCAAAGCGACTAACCAAATTCCATTCATGGTGTTTTTTCCTCAGCTATTTGCCTAACAAGTGCTGGTGCTGGTAAAGAGACAGGAATGCCATCAATCAAATGTGTACCACTTTCTTGGGCAATTTTTTCTGCCAATTCTTTAGTATCTAAAGTGCCATAAGCTTTATACGTTTTAATCACTAAGGCAAGTGCTAAAGCTTGAACCCCTACGCCAATGACAATAGCGGTTAATACCAAAGCTTGAGGAATAGGATCGACCATGGCTACGGGTACTTGATCTCCCATCAAAATAGGCGCAACAGCGTTTGCTCGATAACCAACAGTTATCAAAAACAGGTTAACACCGGCTTCTAATAAAATTAAGCCCAAAATTATTCTAATCAAATGGTGGTATATCACCATTGCAACAGTGCCTATGAGGATTAAACCTATTGCACCACAGTAAGAGAGGATATATATCCATCCGGTTTCTTCTATTGTCATTATACTTTCCATTAATCACTTGCTTCCGTTTCTTGTAACCGCGCCAGCAACCCCGCCAATTCAGCACCCACTTTGAGTCCAACAGCAAGATAAAGCAAGGGTAAACTACCGGCTGAAAATAAATGACCCACTTCGCCCGTTCCAAACAAAGGTGCTAGAAAATAACCTTTGCCAAAAAGTGCAAGTAAGCCAATGATAATAAAAGCAACTCCTGCAAAACCTTCGATTAAAGAACTGATATGATGGTTAAAAGGGCTTGCTGGTGTTGCTAAAATAGGAATGAAAAAAGCGGCAGCTAAAATCGCGCCTCCCTGAAATCCGCCTCCAGGAGTGAGGTGTCCGTGTAAAATGATGTAAGCACCCAAAATAATCAGAAAGGGAAATAAGATATTCGCAGCAGTTTTCAAGATAAAACCCGCTTCTGGTTGAGAAGATATTTCTGGATCACGCTGCCCTAAAACCATTCCAATCGCTGTGGCAGCAACAAATAGAACTGTTAGTTCGCCCAAAGTATCTAAACCACGATAAGCTAATAATACAGAAGCGACTATATTAGTTGTACCCACCTCTATTGGTGCAAGAGCAGTAATGGTTTGTCCCACACCAGTAATAGGCTCACCATAAGGCAAGCATTTAAATACTGCTCCTAACAAAAAGCCTAAGCCTATTATAAAAATCAGGCCACTTATTTCACGTAGATTCATTATGTTTCCTTTTGTTGATTCTTTTCAATCTTCCAAAGTCCAACGCGGCGCAAAGTTAAAGCTAAAATCACGCCAGTGACACCCGTTCCTACAGCCGCTTCAGTTAAAGCAACGTCGGGAGCTTGTAGGACAACAAATAACACAGAAAGGGCTAAGGAAACCACAGAAATTGCGGCCACAGCTGCCAAATAGTTACGTATAAATAGCGTGGCAAAAGCGGCACTTAACATCACCACTACACTGATTAAAGCAATCCAAAATAACATTACGTTTCCTCCTGTTTGCCTAAAGACTGTTTTTTTTCTTTTGATGACAGAGTAAAAGGTTTCAAACCCGCTGAATAAGCAGCACGGGCAATAGTTGATGAACCAACGGGGGAAGTGAGCAGAATGAATAATGCAATCAAAAATAATTTAGGTAGCCATCCGGGGTGTTGGAATGCTACGCCTAACAAAACAGCTAAAGATCCAAGCGTAACGGCTTTGGTACCTGCTTGAATACGGTTATAGAGATCGGGCATTCGTACTAACCCTAACGCGCCTAAAAATAAAAAAGCCGCGCCTATCACTATGAAAATATTACCAATTAACGTCATAAAGTAAATCATTTTATTTGGTAGAAATTTATTGAGTGTTCATATTGAGGTATTTGGAATATGCGAATTTTGGAGTTCAAAGCGAAGTTTTGTTAAATATAGTACAAAGCTTTGCTTTGGATTTTGAAACAAAATCCACTCTAAAAAACGTTCAGATAAATAATTTCACTAAAAACCTCCGAAGTTTTGAAAATCTTTGAGGTTTGACTCCAAACATTTTTCTGAACGTCTATACTGTACACGGGCATAACTTAAACTTTTTACGTATCTTCTCTAAATTCTGTGGAAAAAACCTGACAGGTTTCCAAAACCTGTCAGGTTTGGGCGAGTTTACCCACACTTTTTGAGAAGATACCTTTTTACCTCATGTTATGGTGGGATCGAAAAGACGTTGCCGGCCCCCTACAACTCTGAAATTTTTAGGTAGGGTGGGCAATATTTTTTTTTGCCAACCTCATTAAAAAAGTTAAGTTTGTTCCCGTGCTGAGTATATACATGGAAAAACATAATCCTTATTTAGAGGAATAGGCAGTTTCAATGGTACGCGCAATAGTTATAATCGCAACAAAAGCCAGCGCACCATAGACTAATGCAATATCCAAATAAATAGGATTGTCAAATTTACTCGCAATCCATACCAATCCTGCTGTTGTCACAATGGCTAAGGTATCAGCTGCCACAACACGATCTGGTACTGTTGGCCCTTTAAACAATCGCCATAAGCCCAATCCTAATCCAGTGCTTATAAAAATCAAAGCCAAAATTTCCAACCCTAAGTTTAAAAGATTCATTCAAGAAATTCCTGCAAATGATATTCAAAAGATTCTGCGATAGCATGAGTGGCACATTCTAAATCCATACCAGACGTACTATCTACCCAATGCACTTGCAAACGATCTCCCACCACATCTACTGTCAATGTCCCTGGCGTTAACGTAATACTGTTAGCGAGTATTAATTTGCCTAAAGGTGATTTTAGTTGTGTTTGCACTTCAACCAAAGCAGGGTTAATAGGCAGACGCGGTGAAAGCACTCGTCGTGCCATATCAATATTAGCACGTAATAACGCTACGACAAAGACTTGTAAATAACGCAAAATGTGCAATGGGGTAGTCCGATTTAACTTAATACTCTCTAAAAAAGCCAAACGATCATAAGATAACCAAGTCGTAAATAGAGCAACCATCAAACCAACAAATATTTCACTAAAACTAAGTGTACCTACCAACATGAGCCACATAATAAAAAAGAGTGTTGTTGCAATAACAAAACGACGTTGTTGGGGTTTATTTTCTAAGTCAATTTTGCGGTACTGTCCCAATAAAAAATGAAAAAACCGCAAAAAACGTGGCATCAAATGATTTTTGTATGACTTTAGCATTACTGTCCGTGCTTGATTTGCTAATTTTTTTGTTCTTTCAAGCTTTTCTTTTGATGCTTGGGGAGAAGAATTGTTTGTTGTCATTGTTTGTCCTAATGAAATAAGATAAAACCTAGATTAACAAATTATTATTTCTTTTTCATCTGAGTCTCTTGCAAAATTCACAAAATGTAGACATTCAGAAAAATAACTTCAAAAAACCTTCGAGGTTAAAGTTTTTGCGCGCAAAAACTTTAACCTCAAAGACAGGTTTTTAAAACCTGTCAGGTTTGGCGTGTAAAATTATTTATGTGAAAAACTATATAGCAAAAGCATTGAAATGCATATTGTGATAATCCTGCGTCACTCTTTAATAACTGATGTTACGCAGATGGTTTCCAAATTTTCGTTTCAAATTTATTTTGCCAATTGAGAATGTAACTCCTTGCAAAATAAATTTTGCACTCCTTTATTCACTTTTGGAAGTGCAGTGCGTAACATCAGTTTAATAAAATACCTCACTTTTTAGATCATTAGATAAATGCCATATATAGACGTTCAGATAAATAATTTCACAAAAAACCTCCGAGGTTTTGGAAACCAGGTTTATAGCGTTTTCCGATTGCGTCAGGTACAAGTCCCCTCTTTAATTAAGGAGGGGATTTAGGGGAGGTTGTACTTTATCCAATCGGAAAACGCTATAACTTCAAACATTTTTCTGAAAGTCTATAGTTAGGAGAAATTAAAATAACTTTTTGTTCAAACACCTGTAAAATTGTAAAAATCAGATTTTTTTTACCTTTTTTTGAATCACTAAAAATTACTATAGCATTGTAAAGTATCTTCTTTAAATTCGATGGAAAAAACTTGTCAGGTTTGGGCAAGTTTACCCACACTTTTTGAGAAGATACATTGTAAACCATATTGAAAGAAGGAATTTATAGATTTATTTATGAATGGAACATTTTTTGCTTGAATTTAACTTATTGTTATTTTAAGATATTTTAAATGTAAAAATATCAGATTTTTTGAGAAAATTGGATATTTCGTTTTATTCATAAAAACGAAAAATAATAATTTCGCATTTGATTAATTTGTTAATCTTAAAAATTGTATACTGAAATATCTTTTTTAGAAAATAATCATAAAAAAATTTATAATCCAAAAATTTATAACTTGATATTCAAGTTTTTTCGCTTCCTGTATATAACTACAAGGATTACTTATAATAACTGATATTACGCACTATGTTTCCAAAGTTTAAATCTTGATACTCCCGTTTTTCCAGCTATATAACTATAGGGATTGCTTATAAGAAAGGATAAAATTTTATAGTTATCTGACTGATTTTAAAGT
>JAUCGK010000071.1 GCA_030378085.1 Candidatus Parabeggiatoa sp. HSG14 | reverse complement strand
GCAAAATTGGTGATAATGCTTAGAGATAGCTTGGCATTCCAACCATATCGGCGTAATTGGTAGGCGGATTCAGGATTTTTTTTGAGATTAATTGAAGGTTTTTTAGCTTCAACAAAAAATTTACGCACCCCACCCACTCGAAAACTATAATCAGGGCGTTTATAGGGGGCTTTATCAATTTTGAGGATATCTTCATGAACAACAGGGCGATAAACTTCAGCTACGCCTTTTTCATTATTAATATCCCAGCCCAATGCCATAAAGAATGGAATAATAAAATCAGAACGAGTTTGAATTTCGTTGTAGTTGCTTTGTTTATAGGTATCTATTTGTTCTTCAAAGCGTTCTATAAGATTTTTAATTGGATTAGACATAATATTTAATCGCCTTTCTCCACAATTTCAATTTCTTTTGCTGTCAAGTCATATAAAGTGTAGACGAGTTGATTTATTTGTTTATCAGTGGCTTTGATGCGACGTTCTAAAACGGTTTGTGTTTGGGGATCGTTATTCGCATCCCGTTTTTTATTGAGTGCTAACATTTGTTCAACCAATTTTACTATTTTGTCATGGTTGGCTTTGTCGGTTGGATTGTTAAAATTGATACTGCGGATGGGAAGATGGCGAATAAAACGTGCTTCGTAACTATAATACCCGCCTCGCATTTGGGTAGCCGTTTGACGAATAAACCATTCCAACAATTGACTATTGAGCAATCCAAGTACATATTTAGGTAAATATTCAGGTAAAACGATGATGCCATATCCGCCAGAAACTCCACCGGTAAAAAATACTTCCCCAGTTTCATCTAATGAAAATGAAGCTTGTGCCGCAATATCAGGGGTAAAAATTTTAGGATATGAAATAATATCAAGTGCTTGATGACGACTATAGGCATACCACTTGGTTCCTTGCATTTTGAAACGTTCTCGATTTTGGAGAGATTCTTTATTATCTAATAGGTATTTCCAAGTTAGCGCGTAATTTTTGGTTAACGTAGCTTTTGAAATTAAGTCAGTATGACTATCTTGCAACACATACGGAAACAGAATTAATCTATTTGTGCGTGACAGAGAAAAAGGTTTGCTATCACCACCTTTCACAAGGGGATGCAGTAAATCAGAATCAAGCCAATATTCGATCTTTTTTTCTCTAGAATATATTTTGACTTGTGTTGGTTTACGCTCTATTTCCTCAACAATATATATCTTATCGGCTCCGGTTTTTAAGCCTTGGTATATGCGACTTGTCACATTTTCTAATTTAACCTTTATGTGACTTAACCGTTCAAACAATTTTTTGGCGGTTGTGCCTACCACAAAATGCCATTCGCTTTTGGTGAGTTTCTCACTCGCTATTTTTTCTGCTACAATTGCCTTTTTTGCTTCATAGTCCGTTTGCCAGTTCGATAAATTATGAACTTTAATAAAACGAAAAGTGTCTTGTTTTGATTGGCTCAAAAACAATAAACTGGTATAAGTGGTGGCATTGGCAAACACTTGTTGATCGCCAAAGTGAACTATTTCTGTCAAATGCTTGCCCTTGGCTAATAAGCCCCGTAAAGATTCACCATATTTGGCATTAAAAAATTTATGCGGCAAAATGAACCCTAAATGTCCACGCTCATTAAGCAGACTTAGAGCCTTTTCGACAAAAACGACATAAATATCATAATTGCCTTTACGGGCAGCAATATATTGATCTTTGTAAAATTCGACTTCGAGTGGTATCCATTCTTTAAGTGTTTGAATGCGAACATAAGGTGGATTCCCAATGATTGCATCAAATCCCCCTGCTTTCAGAACAAAGGAAAATTCCGCCTCCCAATTAAAAACATTAATCCGATATAACGTTTCTTCATTCTCAAAGTCTAATTGTTTTTCTTGATAAAACTCATCTCCAATCAAGGAATTACCACACCTTATGTTGTTATTGATGTCCGGCAACACCCGTTCTTTTAATAAAGAAAGTTGCGAAATCACGCTTTGTTCGTCTTCTAAGACTTTTAGCAATAATGAAAGCTTAGTGACTTCTACCGCTTGGAAATCAATATCCACCCCATAAATATTGTTCAACAAAATACGCTTGCGCTCTTCAACTGTTAATTTCCAAGTTTTGCCGATAGCTTGATAAAGACGCGGGGTTTTACCTTTTGCCCATTTTTTTGGGTTTTGTAAATATTGTTGCAAATGCCAGTCAAGCAAAAATTGATAAGCACCCAACAAAAATGAGCCTGAACCACAAGCGGGGTCTAAAACTTTTAAACGGTTTACCGTACTTCTGGAACCAATTTTTTTACCTTTTAATAAGGGAGTTAGGGTTTGTTTGACAATATAATCAACAATATAGCTGGGGGTATAATAAACACCGCCGGCTTTTTTAACTTCAGGCTTTTCTTCAATAATGGCTTCGTGTTCATTCGTAAGACGAATGATTTTACCTAAAAATCGTTCATACACTTGCCCTAAAATGTCGGCCGGTAATACAGAAAATTCATAAGGGCTTTTGGGATAATAAAGACTAATAATAATCTCTTGCAAGACATCATCGCCTATTTTTAAATGAGGTGTTAATTTATCGGGTTGTTCCCGTCCTTTTTCATTTTTGAAATGAAACAAGCCCGAATTATAACGGGCATCAGCATCAATAAATAACTCAAATAAGCGTTTATAACTATTTTTGCCGTTGGTTAAATTCAACAAACGCCCATAATCTTCAATGCCTCTATCTTCACAAATCCGTAAAAATACAATACGGTCAATGGTTTGCTGAACGACAAAATTGAGTTGACGTTGGGTTAAAATTGGGTTTTTAGCAAAAATATGATGGGCTAATTTTTCGCGCCAACGTTCCATTTCATTTAAAAACGCGGTATCGACTTCAATAGCCCCTTTAGTGATTGCTTTCTCTGCGGCATATTGGTCAAACTTGCCTTGCCAAACGGCTTCAAAGGAAAACCATTCGACTAATTCCTCCCAAGATTCAAGATAATCTGTATATTTCAGATATAAAACGCGCCCAACGCTGGGATCGTCATCTTTCTCTGGTTTAAGACGACAATCATAAACTGCAAACTCGGCAAAATTGGTGATAATGCTCAGAGAGAGTTTGGCATTCCAACCATAGCGGCGTAGTTGGTAGGCAGGTTTAGGATTTTTTTTGAGATTAATGGAAGGTTTTTTTGCTTCAACAAAAAATTTACGCATCCCGCCCACTCGAAAACTATAATCAGGGCGTTTATAGGGGGCTTTATCAATTTTGAGGATATCTTCATGAACAACGGGGCGATATGGTTCAGCTACACCTTTTTCATTATTAACATCCCAGCCCAATGCCATAAAGAATGGAATAATAAAATCAGAACGAGTTTGAATTTCGTTGTAGTTGCTTTGTTTATAGGTATCTATTTGTTCTTCAAAGCGTTCTATAAGATTTTTAATTGGATTAGACATAATATTTAATCGCCTTTCTCCACAATTTCAATTTCTTTTGCTGTCAAGTCATATAAAGTGTAGACGAGTTGATTTATTTGTTTATCAGTGGCTTTGATGCGACGTTCTAAAACGGTTTGTGTTTGGGGATCGTTGTCAGTTCCCCGTTTTTTGTTGAGTGTTTGCATTTGTTCAACCAATTTTACTATTTTGTCATGGTTGGTTTTGTCAGTTGGATTGTCAAAGTTGATTATGCGAATGGGAAGTTTTGATAAAATGGCTGGTTTTACTTGTGCCAATACACGACCTTTTTCAAGTGTTAACAGCCGATATACAAACACAAAAAGCTTTGAATTAAGAATCCCTATCAAATAATAGACGCTGATATGATCTTGCACCCCAAAAATGTACAAGCCATCTGTAGCAAACGTTTGACTTTCATCTAAAGCAATCACCATTTTATCTGTAGTGATAACGCCTAATAACTTTTGGCTCTTCAGGAAAATAGATTCTCTACGAGGACGATGTAATGAGTAAAGGGGATGTTTATCCTGTTTGACTTCTACACAAGTAATGTCATCTTTGAACTGATCTATATACGCAATGATGTTTGGTATTTCGCTAAAATCATCAAAGCGTGTTGTGTAAATTAACCATTGTTCAGGATAATCAATAAAATACCGCTTAACCTGTTTTCCTCCAGTCAACACTTTCTTGAGTTTGCTTGTTTCAAGATGATATTGCTGTATTGTTCCAGCATCAACTATAAAAGCTTTTTTCAAATCGGGACTGACACCTCTCTGAATGCCATCTTCATCAACAACACTTATAAGCAACTGATGTGAAATACTTTTTACTTTTGTCCAAATTGTATATTTGGTTGAATTTGAAGTAATAAACAGTGAGCCTGGAATTTTAAGCAAATGTTCTTGTTTAACGATACCAAAACAAGAATCGTCATCAAGTAACACTGATTTTTCTAATTTATTTTTATGAGAAAAATCAGCAATTTTAATCAGGTTATCTAATAAATCCTTCGAGAATGCTAAAATACATGAGGGTCTGGTTACCTTCTCAAATACATCACCCATATTTAATAAGGCAGTAATGGCAAAATTGTTAAGAATAAAATGACGCAATTTTTCATTGTCTTGTTGATAAAAGATAACATCTGGTACAATCATACCAAAATGACCTTTAGGATTCATCTTTTTACTTCCTTGATAAACAAAGTACATAAATGAATCAATCATCCTAACGATAACTTCTTTATTTTTTTGCCTAAGATATTCCAATTCATTTTCAGAAAAGGAGGCTCCCCAAGGTGGATTTCCAATCACAGCATCAAATCCCCCTGCTTTTATCATATCTGCAAATTCCGCTTCCCAGTCAAAAGCATTAATCTGATATAGTGTTTCCTCATCTAAGAACCCTAATTGTTGTTCCTGATAAAAATCATTTCCAATTAATGAATTACCACATTTTATGTTGCTATCTATATCCGGCAATACTCGTTCTTTTAATAAAGAAAGTTGCGAAATCACGCTTTGTTCGTCTTCTAAGACTTTTAGCAGTAATGAGAGTTTAGTGACTTCTACCGCTTGGAAGTCGATATCCACACCATAAATGTTGTTCAACAAAATACGCTTGCGCTCTTCAACTGTTAATTTCCAAGTTTTGCCGATAGCTTGATAAAGACGCGGATTTTTACCTTTTGTCCATTTTTCGGGATTTTGTAAATATTGTTGTAAATGCCAGTCAAGCAAAAATTGATAAGCACCTAGCAAAAATGAGCCAGAACCACAAGCGGGATCTAAAATTTTCAAACGGTTTACCGTACTTCGGGTACCTACTTTTTTACCTTTTAATAAGGGAGTTAGGGTTTGCTTAACAATATAATCAACAATATAGCTGGGCGTATAATAAACACCACCTGCCTTTTTAACTTCGGGCTTTTCCTCAATAATGGCTTCGTGTTCATTCGTAAGACGAATGATTTTACCTAAAAATCGTTCATACACTTGCCCTAAAATATCGGCCGGTAATACAGAAAATTCATAAGGGCTTTTGGGATAATAGAGACTAACAATAATCTCTTGTAAGACATCATCGCCTATTTTTAAATGAGGTGTTAATTTATCGGGTTGCTCCCGCTCTTTTTCCTTTTTGAAATGAAATAAGCCCGAATTATAACGGGCATCAGCATCAATAAATAACTCAAATAAGCGTTTATAGCTATTTTTGCCGTTGGTTAAACTCAATAAACGCCCATAATCTTCAATACCTCTATCTTCACAAATCCGTAAAAATACAATACGGTCAATGGTTTGCTGAACGACAAAATTCAGTTGACGTTGGGTTAAAGAGGGATTTTTAGCAAAAATATGATGGGCTAATTTTTCGCGCCAAAGCTCCATTTCATTTAAAAACGCGGTATCGACTTCAATAGCCCCTTTAGTGATTGCTTTCTCTGCGGCATACTGATCAAATTTGCCTTGCCAAACGGCTTCAAAGGAAAACCATTTAACTAATTCCTCCCAGGATTCAAGGTAATCTGTATATTTCAGATATAAAACGCGCCCAACGCTTGGCGCGTCATCTTTCTCTGGTTTAATACGACAATCATAAACGGCAAACTCGGCAAAATTGGTGATAATGCTTAGAGATAGCTTGGCATTCCAACCATATCGGCGTAATTGGTAGGCAGGTTCAGGATTTTTTTTGAGATTAATTGAAGGTTTTTTTGCTTCAACAAAAAATTTACGCACCCCACCCACTCGAAAACTATAATCAGGGCGTTTATAGGGGGCTTTATCAATTTTTAGAATATCTTCATAGATAACCTGCCGATAAGGTTCTGCTAACCTTTGCTTATTATCAATATCCCAGCCTAATGCCATAAAAAAAGGATTGACAAAATCAATGCGGGTTTGTGCTTCGCTATACTCATCTTGTTGATAAATACCTTTTTGACTTTCAAAGCGTTTTATGAGGTTTTGAATTTTTGTGAGTGTTGACATGATTATATTTGTAGGACTGTACTCGTTCCCAAAGAAAGTTGATGAAAGTTTGGGAACGAGATAATCAGGACTGGACTTTCTCTATTTCTGTTTAAAAGCCCTTATCCAATTTAAAGGTCGTTTGTGACCAAATTTTTCTTGTAAACTCCCTAAGGAATCATAAAAACGATTATCAATGATTTTCTGGGCTATTTTGGGACCGATACCTTTTACAGAAATCAGATCCGAATGGCTATCATTGATAAATTTCAAGAAATCAGTCACATTTTGAGGTTCAACGACTGTTTCGTTTAGCTTTGATAGCATCTGGTTTTGTTCAACCCATTGAGAAGCTTCTGCTTGTTGTGTTGCAACCAAAAATACCCATATTTTTCGTAGCCCCGCAGATTTTGCTGCTTCATAAATAGGTCCCCCAGTCAATAAAAGGTACTCATCTTCATTATCGGTTAAACAGGCAATAGGAAGCACCGAGTTAAACCCATTTTCTTTTAGGTTGTCAGTGACTTTATTCAGTACATTTTTTGGGGTACCCGAATTGACTTCAATCTTTTTTATCTGATTGAGAGATAATGTGTAGGGCTTTGTTTCTACACTAACCATTTCTCCAAGCATGTTATACCCCCTTCTCACTTTCTAGCGAGTCAATTCGTTCCACTATGTCTCGTGTCAAATCTGCCAGTTGTTTGGCTACACCACCTGCTTTTGATGTGTGTTCGGCACGCACAGAAATTGGTACTCGTTGATATGATGCTTCTCTAATATCTGTGGCACGTTCAACCTTGGTAAGAAGGGGAATATTAGGAAAGTTTTTTTCCACAAGTGCCAAAATAGTTTTAACGATTTTGGTCGTGTTATCTGTCATCATTGGCACGATACCCAAAATTATTCCCCGTGCTTCTCCGGTGTCTTCCCGAACTTCTCTTGTCTTTCTAATAGGATTTCTTATCCCATAAACAGACAAGTATTCCATTTGTGATGGTATGACAATATATTGAGCTGCAAATATTCCATTCCATGTAATCCGGTTATAAGTTGGTGGTGTGTCAATAAGACAATAGTCGTACTCACCCGCCAATTTTAGCAGTCCCTTGTCAAGTCTTTTTTCACCAGAAGCTACTTCTTCTAGTGAATGAGACTTAGTTTTGTAACTACCAGGCAAAACATCTACTTTTCCATCACGATTTTCCAAATAGGTATTGAATGAGCTAGAGTGGATGTATTTACGGTAATCAAAATCTTTTTCCACGCATTCCAGCAAGAACTCCACGAGTTCCTGTCTTTCTTCAAAAGAATCTAAAATCCGTTCGACTTCTTCTAAGCTAGAAGCAGCATCAATTTCGTCCGCTTTATTAACTCCCAATGACAGACTGGCGTTTGCTTGATCGTCTAAATCAACGACCAAAACTTTGTTGCCTTGTTTGGCTAATTCATAAGCCATATTGATGGTTAATGTAGTTTTACCAACGCCGCCTTTGGACGTATGGATTGCAATAGTACGCATTTTAACAGTCTCCAAAAATGTTTTAAGAAAAGTAGCTAAGGGTTCAATGTGGTTTGGGTCTTCTATTTCAAACCTTGCTTTTGGTTTTGATTGCCCATATTCATAAATCTCAATTGAAAAAGGGTCAATCAATACACCAAATTTGATGTTTGAACGATAAAGATACTTTTCAACTAACTGAAAACGGGCCTCATCATTAATACGTTGCTTGGCAGATTTGACTTCAATCAAGAAACTGACATGCCTAGTATGGTCTTCTATCAGAAAATCAACCTTTTTTTCGGTAAAGCCAGTCCCATCAATTTTAGGCACTTTTATCCGAAATTCTGGATGCCAGCAAATCATACCACCCAATCTTTTGGGTATTCCCGCCTTGATTAACATCTCTTGAACTAAGTGTACAGAGACATAAGCTTCAATGTCCCATTGTGAAGATAAAGGCATAATTATTCAGTGTCAAATTCATTTTTCAAAAGGGAAAGTTTATGCTAACCGATGGCTTAAGTCAATAACGTTGACCCTATCCTTGCTATACAGGGCGATAAACTTCGGCTACGCTTTTTTCATTATTAATATCCCAGCCCAATGCCATAAAAAAAGGATTGACAAAATCAATGCGCGTTTGAGTTTCGTTATAGTCGCTTTGTTTGTAGATATCTATTTGCTTTTCAAAGCGTTTTATGAGAGTTTTTATTTGGGTTGACATAAATCTTTAATCACCTTTTTCCACAATTTCAATTTCTTTTGCTGTCAAGTCATATAAAGTGTAGACGAGTTGATTTATCTGTTTATCAGTGGTTTTGATACGGCGTTCTAAAACAGTTTGTGTTTGGGGATCGTTGTCAGCTCCCCGTTTTTTGTTGAGTGTCAGCATTTGTTCAACCAGTTGTACTATTTTATCATGGTTAGTTTTGTCGCTTGGATTGTCAAAGTTGATTATGCGAATGGGAAGTTTGCCAACATATTGTTTAGTACAGGTTATCCATCCGCCACGAAACCAATTGCTAATTGATTTTAAATACCAAAACAGTAATTTTGAATTTAAAAGTCCCAAAAGATATTGAGGTAAAAACAAACTTTGATTAGTTATTGTAATACTAAATCCCCCACTTGCCATCAGACAATGGCTATTTTGATTTTCTGGTAATAATACAAATAATCCCTTATTGGCAAGTAATGGAACAATTAATTGCGCTGCATCATGAGCGGCTAGGTTTCTAGGTGCACTAAAACTATACCAACTTTTGTATTGGGCGCGATGCTCCAAAATATCTTTATGCGAACAAAGATATTGGAATGCCTTAGGAAAATTTTTGAGTTCATTTTCCGAAATGAGTTCAAAACGGTTATTTTTAACTGTGTATGGAAAAATTATTAATTTTTCATTTTTGGGCATAAATTGATAACGAGTAAAATCTGTCGCAAAAAGTGGATAACGCAAGATTTTTGGCTCAAGTTCGATCTCGAATCCTTCTTTCGTTATGTACCTATTTGGTGCTGATGATGATTTCAAAATAAATATATCGTCATTTCCACTGCTTGAACCACGATTTATTGTTGTTGGTAATTCAAGCAGTGGTTTAGCTTTCTGCATAAGTTTAGCAAATAAATCAGTTTCTTTGTTAGCCATCATTAACCAAGGTTTTTCACTTAAAGAACTAGAAGAATAAGTGACAAATCCCATAGATGTTTTTGAAATCTTTGGAGATGGCTCAGATTTAATATATTCAAAAGAGGGTGAATGAGTACTTGATAAAAATAATAGACAAGTATAAGTAGTGGCTTGTTCAAATACTTGTTCATGTCCAAAATCAACTAGGCGAACTAATGCTTCTCTTTTTGAAATAAATTGACGCAGTTTTTCACCATAATCAGTGAGTAAAAATTTAT
Source organism: Candidatus Parabeggiatoa sp. HSG14 (assembly GCA_030378085.1). Lineage (GTDB taxonomy): Bacteria > Pseudomonadota > Gammaproteobacteria > Beggiatoales > Beggiatoaceae > Parabeggiatoa. Next base: position 9,631 of record JAUCGK010000071.1, on the reverse strand, counting down.
TAGGCAAAATAAACCCTAAATATCCACTGTCGTTAAGTAGGCTTAAACCCTTTTCCACAAAAATGACATAAATATCATAATTGCCTTTGCGGGCGGCAATATATTGATCTTTGTAAAATTCGACTTCGAGTGGTATCCATTCTTTAAGTGTTTGGATGCGAACATAAGGCGGATTCCCAATAATTGCATCAAATCCCCCTGCTTGCATCGCCTCGGCAAATTCGTTTTTCCAATCGAAAGCATTTACCCGATACTGGGTTTCTTCATCTATTAATTCTAATTGTTTTTCTTGATAAAACTCATCTCCAATCAATGAGTTACCACATTTTATGTTGCTATCTATATCCGGCAATACTCGTTCTTTTAATAAAGAAAGTTGCGAAATCACGCTTTGTTCGTCTTCTAAGACTTTTAGCAGTAATGAGAGTTTTGTGACTTCTACCGCTTGGAAATCGATATCGACTCCGTAAATGTTGTTCAACAAAATACGCTTGCGCTCTTCAACTGTTAATTTCCAAGTTTTGCCGATAGCTTGATAAAGACGCGGGTTTTTACCTTTTGTCCATTTTTTTGGGTTTTGTAAATATTGTTGCAAATGCCAGTCAAGCAAAAATTGATAAGCACCCAACAAAAATGAGCCTGAACCACAAGCGGGGTCTAAAACTTTTAAACGGTTTACCGTACTCCGATGACCCACTTTTTTACCTTTCAATAAGGGAGTTAGGGTTTGCTTAACAATATAATCAACAATATAGCTGGGGGTATAATAAACACCGCCGGCTTTTTTAACTTCGGGCTTTTCCTCAATAATGGCTTCATGTTTATTCGTAAGACGAATGATTTTACCTAAAAATCGTTCATACACTTGCCCTAAAATGTCGGCCGGTAATACAGAAAATTCATAAGGGCTTTTGGGATAATAGAGACTAATAATAATCTCTTGCAAGACATCATCGCCTATTTTTAAATGAGGTGTTAATTTATCGGGTTGCTCCCGCTCTTTTTCCTTTTTGAAATGAAACAAGCCCGAATTATAACGGGCATCAGCATCAATAAATAACTCAAATAAGCGTTTATAGCTATTTTTTCCGTTGGTTAAACTCAATAAACGCCCATAATCTTCAATGCCTCTATCTTCACAAATCCGTAAAAAGACAATACGGTCAATGGTTTGCTGAACGACAAAATTGAGTTGACGTTGGGTTAAAATTGGGTTTTTAGCAAAAATATGATGGGCTAATTTTTCGCGCCAACGTTCCATTTCATTTAAAAAGGCAGTATCAACTTCAATAGCCCCTTTAGTGATTGCTTTCTCTGCGGCATACTGATCAAATTTGCCTTGCCAAACGGCTTCAAAGGAAAACCATTTAACTAATTCCTCCCAGGATTCAAGGTAATCTGTATATTTCAGATATAAAACGCGCCCAACGCTTGGCGCGTCATCTTTCTCTGGTTTAAGACGACAATCATAAACTGCAAACTCGGCAAAATTGGTGATAATGCTTAGAGATAGCTTGGCATTCCAACCATATCGGCGTAGTTGGTAGGCAGGTTCAGGATTTTTTTTGAGATTAATTGAAGGTTTTTTTGCTTCAACAAAAAATTTACGCACCCCGCCCACTCGAAAACTATAATCAGGGCGTTTATAGGGTGCCTTATCAATTTTGAGGATATCTTCATGAATAACAGGGCAATGAGTGATTGAAAGCCCTTGTTTGTTTTCCACATCCCAGCCTAAAGCGGTGAAGAACGGATTGATGAATTCAATGCGCGTTTGGGTTTCGTTATAGTCGCTTTGTTTGTAAGTATCTATTTGTTCTTCAAAGCGTTTTATGAGATTTTTAATTTTGGTAAGTGTTGACATAATTATATTTGTTGTGCTTGTTTCCAAACTGAGTTGCTTAGTTCACTCGCCACGTTTGGAAACAAGAACATTATTAGCCCTTTTCTATAAGCACAATTTCTTCTGCCGTCAAATTGTACAACTGATAAACCAAATTATCAATTTGCCGATCAGTTGCTTCAATTTGACGTTTCAAAGCAGTTCGACTGTGTGAATCAAGATTCGTTCTAAGTTTTTGGTTGAGTGTTAGCATGATTTCAACCAATTGTGTCATTTTATCATGTTTAGCTGTATTGGTTGGGTTATCGAAATTAATTTTGGCAATAGGCAATTGTATTAAATGCCCCCGTTTGACTTGTGCTAGTGCTTCTCCTATTTCAGGGTTGATAATATTGGCGTAAAACCATTGGAGTAATCGAGAATTGATAATACCTAATAAAAAACACAAGTCGTAGTCGTTTTGACGAGGAACAATGGTATATAAATTATCGCGTACAATGAATTGACTACTATCTAATGTCGCAACAAGGTGATCCCCAGTTTGACGAATAACTATCTTGGATGATACGTCATAATTAGCTGAATAACGTGGTTCAGCAAGCCAATCTCCAAAACTAATCCAATAATTGTCATTCCAGAGAATTTGATACTTTTGAATTAAACTGCCTCGTAGTAGTGGGCGGAAAGTTTCATTAAGTGGTGTTTCTGATACAAAAGGTTTTTGGTTAACAATATCGCGAGTTTGCGGTGGTTTACCTTTGCCTACTTGAAACGGTTTGGTACCTTGAGTAATAAGACACAAATTATCAAGTTTTTGGAAAGTACGTAATTTATCAGCAAGTCCTATAAATTCCGGTTTTTCAAAAATGTTGACAGGTTTTCCTTCAGCACTTTGCCAACGATTTTGGGGAATAACATAGTTTTTGGAACTTTTATCTATTGCAATAAGAGTAATTGCTACTTTATGATCGTCTGTCGGCTGACTTTTTTCGATGATAACAATTTCTGTATCAACAGTTGCTTGGTTAAAAACACGATGTTGATAATGTACAATATTTCTAATTGTTGTTTGTTCAAAAAGATGTTTTCTAATTCTTTGGTAAGTTAAATTTAATAGCCAAGTATTAGGAATAATTAATCCGGTTAGCCCTTTTTTTTGGTTTAAAAAAAGTGCTTGTTCAATGAATAATACATAACTATCTAATTGATAGTTTTGAAGTTTAAATTTATTAAGTAAATAGGTATTTTCTTCAGGTGACAAAAAAGCACCGTAAGGCGGATTTCCAATCACCGCATCAAATCCACCCGCTTTCAGAACAAAGGAAAATTCCGATTCCCAGTCAAAAGCATTAATCCGATACAATGTTTCTTCATTTAAAAGCCCTAACTGTTCTTGATAAAAGTTATTACTAACCAATGAGTTACCACATTTTATATTATTGTCTATATCTGGCAACACCCGTTCTTTTAATAAAGAAAGTTGCGAAATCACGCTTTGTTCGTCTTCTAAGACTTTTAGTAGTAATGAGAGTTTAGTGACTTCTACCGCTTGGAAGTCGATATCCACACCATAAATGTTGTTCAGCAAAATACGCTTGCGCTCTTCAACCGTTAATTTCCAAGTTTTGCCGATAGCTTGATAAAGACGCGGATTTTTACCTTTTGCCCATTTTTCGGGGTTTTGTAAATATTGTTGCAAATGCCAATCCAGCAAAAATTGATAAGCTCCCAACAAAAATGAGCCTGAACCACAAGCGGGGTCTAAAACTTTTAAACGGTTTACCGTACTTCTGGAACCAATTTTTTTACCTTTTAATAAGGGAGTTAGGGTTTGTTTGACAATATAATCAACAATATAGCTGGGGGTATAATAAACACCGCCGGCTTTTTTAACTTCAGGCTTTTCTTCAATAATGGCTTCGTGTTCATTCGTAAGACGAATGATTTTACCTAAAAATCGTTCATACACTTGCCCTAAAATATCGGCCGGTAATACAGAAAATTCATAAGGGCTTTTGGGATAATAGAGACTAACAATAATCTCTTGTAAAACATCATCACCTATTTTTAAATGAGGTGTTAATTTATCGGGTTGTTCCCGCTCTTTTTCCTTTTTGAAATGAAATAAGCCCGAATTATAACGGGTATCAGCATCAATAAATAACTCAAATAAGCGTTTATAGCTATTTTTGCCGTTGGTTAAACTCAATAAACGCCCATAATCTTCAATACCTCTATCTTCACAAATTCGTAAAAAGACAATACGGTCAATGGTTTGCTGTACGACAAAGTTCAGTTGACGTTGGCTTAAAGAGGAATTTTTAGCAAAAATATGATGGGCTAATTTTTCGCGCCAAAGCTCCATTTCATTTAAAAACGCGGTATCAACTTCAATAGCCCCTTTAGTGATTGCTTTATCGGCAGCATATTGGTCAAACTTGCCTTGCCAAACGGCTTCAAAGGAAAACCATTTAACTAATTCCTCCCAGGATTCAAGGTAATCTGTATATTTCAGATATAAAACTCGCCCAACGCTTGGCGCGTCATCTTTCTCTGGTTTAATACGACAATCATAAACGGCAAACTCGGCAAAATTGGTGACAATGCTTAGAGATAGCTTGGCATTCCAACCATAACGGCGCAATTGATAAGCGGGTTCAGGATTTTTTTTGAGATTAATTGAAGGTTTTTTGGCTTCGACAAAAAATTTACGCACCCCACCCACTCGAAAACTATAATCAGGGCGTTTATAGGGGGCTTTATCAATTTTTAGAATATCTTCATAGATAACCTGCCGATAAGGTTCTGCTAACCTTTGCTTATTATCAATATCCCAGCCTAATGCCATAAAAAAAGGATTGACAAAATCAATGCGGGTTTGTGCTTCGCTATACTCATCTTGTTGATAAATACCTTTTTGACTTTCAAAGCGTTTTATGAGGTTTTGAATTTTTGTGAGTGTTGACATGATTATATTTGTAGGGCTAAACTCGTTGGATGTGATTATAGCATTTCCCGATTGGGTCAGGTACAAGTCCCCTCCTCAATTTAAGGAGGGGAAAGAGGAACTTTTCTGATTGTAACAGATTTTGGGGACACCCCCCTAACCCCCGTACACGGGTGGAACCAAACATCATTCGACACTTTGCTTTAATTTTTCTATTTTGGGACTTCCCCCTGTGTACGGGGGGTTAGGGGGGTGTCCCCAAAATTCGTTATAATCAGGAACTTTTATATTGCTATAGCACGTATTTCAACGTTTTTTTTGAATATTGGAGTTTGCAAGCAAACGAAAATCTACGTGCTTAGGAATGTGCATGAAATAATTAACCCATAAGTTAAGGCAAACCTTCGAGGTTAAAGTTTACTTTAACTTCAAAGACAGGTTTTAAAAACCTGTCAGGTTTAGTTGTCGAAGTTATTTTATGCACGTTCCTTAATTATTCTTCCATAATTTCACGGCTAAAAGGAGAGGACCAGCCCATTTCTCCCTTATTATTGCCAATGATATTATCAGTCATTCTAATATTCCCTGCCTTAAGCCCGTAAATTGTGGAGCCGTTTTCTGTGATAGTGTTGTTATGGATTGCGATACTATCACTGTCATCTAGCCAAAATGCTGCTAAAGTATTGTGATGAATATAACACTGATTGACAACAATTTCGGATGAAGCATCAGCATGAACACCAACAGAACCAGAACCATTTAGCTCGCAACGAGTCAACCAAATTTGTTGGGAATTGAACATACTGACAACAGAGCCTTCACAATTAAAACCCTCTAAAGGCGTTTGATGACGCGCCTTGATGTTTTTCAAAAACACACGCTGGGAATTTTGGATTTTGATGACATCATCGTTAATATCGTCAACGATAATCCAGACATCTCCCTTTCCTTCAATCGTGAGGTTTTCTTTACCCGTAATGCGTAATGCTTCAGTATAACGACAGGTTGTCTCTTCAAGTTGAATCACAGTACCGCTTGTTGCAGAATCAATGACTTGTTGCAAATTTAAGCACTGACGCAGTTTTAAAGCACTGATACGCTCATAATAAAAATTAAGCAAACACGCACTATCTTCAGACGAACAGATTTTGGTACGTTGTTTTAACCAATGACGCTGTGTTTCCCTCAATTGTTTTACAGCGGTTTTTCCCAGGGATTGACGCAATTGGATATAAAGGTTACCCATTTTCTCATCAACTGCATTCAGTTGTGTATCAGTACAAATGGTTTTTTCAAGTGAAACACGCGCTTTGGCGCAATTAAAACTCGCTGCATTGAGCGATACGCTAATAGAACCTAACAAAATAAATGTAAAAAATTTGAGCTTCATCAATTTAACTCCAGTTGTTGATAAGAAGCACAACGAATAGGAAAAGATCACAACAAATAGTTCATTTTTACCGATGCTTATTCGTTGTTGTTTTTTTTAATTCGTTGTACTCGTTGTGGTTTAAAAAAGGGGTGTTCCGCCATTGTGTTTTGTTGTACTTCTTCGTTGTTGTTCAAATTCTAAACCAACATTAATCCTCTAAAATCGCTTTTTTTGCCGCATTTACCAATTCAATTCCTATTTTTGGAACCCATTTATCATAAACGGGTTTAGTCAGTTTTTTGAAAGCTTCAATTTGCACTTGTGTGAGTACTGTCACTTTCATACCTTGATTTTTGAGGATGTCATGCGCTTCTAAGTGAGGAGGTAAAAGTCCTTTACGTACTTGCTTTTTTTGCCAGGCAGTTGCATCAAGTGCTGCTTGATGAACAATTTTCTTGTCTGCGGAGCTGAAACTATTCCAAATCTTGTTATTGGCTGTGAGCATCAAAGGATCAATGACATAATGCCAAAAGGTGAGATATTTATGATATTCCCATATTTTGACTGGTATTTGAACACCAACCACCGGATTTTCTTGCCCATCCACTACACCTTGTTGAAAAGCAACTTTGGCATCTCCCCAATTCATATTAACAGGATTTGCACCAAAAGTCCTCATAATGTCGATAAAAATTGGTGTACCCACTATCCTGATTTTGAGACCTTTCAAATCTTCTGGCTTAATGATGGAACGTTTAGAATTGGAAAGCTCACGATAACCATTTTCTCCCCATCCCAATATTGTCACTCCTTTTTTTTCATAAGGCGACTCATTTTTTCGCCAAATGGCCCATTTATTACCTTATCAACAGCAGTGTAATCTGGGAATAAAAATGGTAAATTAAAGAGATTCAATGCTTTAATCGTAGATGACCAATTGATCGTAGACGCAAAAGCAAAATCTGCTACTCCCCGCCTCAGAATCAAAAACTCATTGGTTTGCTTCCCTGCTATAAGGGATGCTGCGGGGTATACCTTAATATTGATACGCCCTTGAGTGCGTTCCTTAACCAGATCAGCAAATTTGGTTGCACCCTCGCCCCATGGCAGTTTAGAACCCACCACCACACTCATCTTATATTCTTTCTTATAAGAAATACCAGCACTTACTAAGCCTGGTAGACACAAAATCACAGCAATTAACAAAAACAGTTTTTTTATTTCATTTTTCTCCTTTTATACAGGATCGCTCCAATTCCCATAATATAATTGTTTTAAAAATGGATTTGAGCAAATTTCCCAAAACCTCAACCTAATGGCTTGAATATTTCAGGTCGGATGCATTACCAATTATCATCAGAAGATAATACGGACTGAATCTGAAAATGGGTAAAACCTCGATATTGAAGAAAACGGACTTGCTTATCAAGTTCACGCTTACTTTGAGGTACATCTTGACCAAAACGTTTTTCCCGTAAAAGGTGGACACGTTTTATCCAATCAACGTCATTGGTATTTAGCATTTCGGAGAATAACTCACGTTCAATACCACGTTTAAGCAATTCTTGTTGAATATGTAGTGGCCCAAAACCCTTATTAATTCTAGCACGTATATAACATTCAGCAAAACGTGCATCACTCAGCAAGTTATTTTGTTGTAATTGAATTACTAAGTTATCAATAACACTTTGATCAAATCCTTTGCGTGTTAATTTCTGACGTAATTCTAAACTGGCATGTTCGCGTCTTGATAAATATTCTATTGCACTACTGTGTGCTTGAGTCAATGAAAATGGATCTATCATAACATTTTGCTATAGATTTTTCGTAAACTTTATTCGACGTTTAAAGCATCGCCTTGAACTCCAATCATTATTTTAAAAATATTCCTTTTAAACCCTGTTAATTTTTAACAGTCAAAAAAAAATCCGATTTCTGTAAGAAATCGGATTTTTCACAAAGGATTATAAGGATTTATGAGTGCAGGAAAATGAAAGTTTCTAAATCCCCTAAAAATCTCTTTAGTTTTCAGTTTTCCCTTTTCTTTCTTAGAAAGGGAGAGGGGACTTATTCGATTCATCTCATTTAACTATTATCTGCCGATGCCTTTCCTCTACCCGATTTCTTACCATTGCTTTTAGAAGAAGTTTTGCTTGGAGTTTCTCCTTGAGGAGATGTTTGCTTTGGCAATAATTTATCGCGGATTTGTTGTTCAATAGTTTGGGCAATTTCTGGATTTTCCCTCAAATAAGTACGTACATTTTCCTTACCTTGACCAATTTTATTGCCCTTATAACTATACCATGCCCCTGCTTTGTCGATGATATCATGTTTAGCTCCCAAATCAATCAGTTCACTTTCTCGGGAAAAACCTTCGCCATAAATAATATCAAACACGACTTCTTTAAAGGGAGGAGCTACTTTGTTTTTAACGACTTTTACGCGGGTTTCATTACCAATAACTTCATCACCCCGTTTAACCGAACCAATGCGGCGTATATCAAGACGTACACTTGCATAAAATTTCAGTGCATTACCACCTGTCGTTGTCTCTGGCGAACCAAACATCACTCCAATCTTCATACGAATTTGGTTGATGAACAGCACCAACGTATTAGTGCGATTGATATTGGCGGTCAGTTTACGCAAGGCTTGTGACATCAAGCGTGCTTGTAATCCCATGTGTGCATCACCCATATCACCTTCAATTTCCGCCTTTGGGGTGAGAGCGGCTACTGAGTCAATCACCACTAAGTCAAATGTACCAGATCGCACTAATGTATCAGTAATCTCTAAGGCTTCTTCACCATCATTTGGTTGCGCCAAGTATAATTCACCAACATTCACACCGATTCTTTCGGCATAACGACTATCCAGCGCGTGTTCAGCATCAACAAAGGCAGCTAAACCGCCTTTTTTCTGAATTTCTGCGACAACTTGCAAAGTAAGGGTTGTTTTACCAGATGCTTCTGGACCATAAACTTCAACAACACGTCCCATTGGTAAGCCACCAACACCTAAAATGATGTCTAAACCCAAAGAACCAGTTGATACCGTTTCAACCTCAAGTGTCGCACCCACATCACCTAAGCGCATCACCGCACCTTTACCGAATTGTTTTTCGATTTGCTTAAGCGTGCTTGCCAGGGCTTGTTTTTTATTATCATCCATCTATAATTAACTCGCTATCTATTGACTAAAGATTTAGTTCGATTATTATCTCATAAAATGCTTAATAAACCAAGTTATTTTTCCTGTTACTTCTTCGATTTTTTTCGTATATACAGGCAATTGACATAAAATATTGATGCTTGCCAGAATTTAAAGTTCCTTTTTATCAGATATAACTGATGTTACGCAGATAGCTTTCAAACTGGAGTGCAAAATTGAGGACACCCCCCTAACCCCCCGTACACAGGGGGAAGTCCCAAAATAGAAAAATTAAAGCAAAGTGTCAAATGATGTTTGG
>JAUCGK010000070.1 GCA_030378085.1 Candidatus Parabeggiatoa sp. HSG14 | reverse complement strand
CGTTAGAAGCTGAGGCTGGAATTAGTTCTTCTAATCCGTTAATAGCAATTGCGATGGAACGTTCTTTGGAAATGGTTATTGGTTTATTGGGGATTCTCAAAGCTGGTGGTGCTTATGTGCCGATTGATCCGAGCTATCCAGCGGCTCGGATTCAATATATGTTAGAAGACAGTGCTGCCCCATTGTTGGTGACGCAAAGCCATTTGAAAGTACAGTTGTTTTCAGTGAAACCGAATTGTATGACGGTGTGTTTGGATGAAGTTAACTTTACCGAACAGCCGTTAGTTAATCCGTTGGTTACTCGTCAAGCAACTGATTTGGCTTATGTGATTTATACGTCGGGTTCGACTGGGAGACCGAAGGGGGTGATGGTTGAACACACTGCATTGAGTAATTTTAATCATTCAGCCGTCAAAACTTACTCTATTTCTCAAGAAGATAGCGTATTACAATTTGCATCTATCAGCTTTGATGCAGCAGCTGAAGAAATCTACCCCGTTTTTACGCAAGGCGGACGTTTAATTCTGCGTAACAAAGGTATGTTGGACACTAATCAGACATTTTTACAAACCTGCCAACATAAGGCTGTTACCATCTTGGATTTACCAACGGCTTACTGGCAACAATTAATAATCGCACTAAGCAACCAAAACCATTGGCCTGATTCTGTGCGTTTAGTTATCATCGGCGGTGAAACTGCCTCTAAACAACACATTAAGCATTGGCAACAAATCTTGAGTAAAAACGTTCAACTATTTAATACGTATGGTCCGACAGAAGCGACTGTAGTAGTAAGTAGTTATAAGCTAACAGAATCCACCTCCCATTTTCCTATTGGTAAGCCAATACCTAATATTAAAATCTACATTTTAGATACTAACCATAATCCAATGCCGCTAGGCATCCCCGGCGAACTCTGCATTGCCGGCGCTGGTCTAGCACGAGGCTACCTCAACCGCCCCGAACTAACAGCCGAAAAGTTCATAGAAGTAGAACTATTCGGCAAAACCGAACGTATCTATAAAACCGGCGACAAAGCTCGCTGGCTCCCCGATGGCAACCTCGAATATCTTGGACGTATTGATCATCAAGTCAAATTGCGTGGTTTCCGTATTGAATTGGGCGAAATTGAAGCCGCACTTAGTCAACATGAAGCTGTTAAAGAAGCTGTAGTGACACTATATGAAGCGAATGACAATAAACGCTTAGTGGCCTATTTGAAAGTTAAAAGTGAAAAATTTGAGGATTCACTTTTCACTGAATTAAAAGAGTGGCTCAAAACGCGGTTGCCGGATTACATGGTACCAAGTTGTTTCACCGTATTGGATAAACTGCCATTGACACCGAACGGTAAAATTGATAGGAAAGCCTTGCCAGCACCAGAGATTGAAATTTCCACTGGTGCCAAGTCAGCTACGCCGACCGAAGACTTATTGGCCAATTTATGGGCTGCTGTCCTTAAGTGCGAAGTAATTAATCGGCATGATAACTTCTTTGAACTGGGTGGCCATTCCTTACTGGCAACCCAACTTATTGCTCGGATTCGGGACAGTTTTCAAGTGGAATTGCCAGTGCGAGCCGTATTTGAACATCCGCAATTGTCAAGTTTAGCAAAGGCGATTGAAACTGCCACTGGCACTGTTTGTTTACCCACTATTGAAGTGCAACCAGCTGATGCTCAAAAATCATTATCGTTTGGACAAGAGTGGTTTTGGTTTTTAAATCAATATGATACTAATAGTCATGCGCATACGATGGCATATGCTTGGCATTTGACCGGCAATCTAGATATAACTGCCTTACGACAAACAGCATCTGCTCTAGTTGAACGTCACCAAAGTTTACGTCTGTGTTTCCCACAACAAGAGGGAAATGTCGTGGCTATGGAATTACCCACGTATGATCCATTAACTATTACAGACCTCAGTGAGATGTCGGAAGCTGAACAGCAGTTGAAGCACCTCAGTCATGATTATTTACAGCAAGCTTTTATACTTGATGCTGGCCCGTTGTTTAGGCTTCATTTGGTTTGCTTATCCGAGCAGAAACATGTTCTGTTAGTAGTCGCACACCACATTATCTTTGATGACTGGTCAATGGGACTGCTGCTGCAAGAATGGCAAACTATTTACACGGCTTATCATCAGCAACAATCACCACAATTACCGGCAGTATCGGTTCAATATACCGATTACGCTGCTTGGCAACGGCAATGTTTGCAGGGTGGAGTGCTACAACAACAACTGGAATATTGGACGAATCAACTACAGGATGTACCTGAATTACTGAAATTGCCCACGGATTACCCCCGCCCAGATACCCAACAAAATAAAGGTGGTGGTGTTGCCGTAGAAATTTCTTTGGCGTTAAGTAAGCAACTGACCCAATTGGCCCGACAACATGGTTGCTCTTTGCACATGGTATTGTTCAGTAGTTTTGTGTGTTTATTGCACCGCTACAGTGGTCAAGGAGATATTTGTGTTGGTGTACCGGTGGTGATGCGTCACCAACGTCAAACCGAATCAATGGTCGGTTTATTTTTGAACATGCTGGTATTGCGTACTCAAGTAAACAGTCAAGTATCGTTTATAGATTTGCTCAAACAGGTACGTAAAACAGCACTGGATGCTTACGCTCATCAAGATATCCCGTTTGAACAATTGGTTAACCACCTACGTCCTCAACGGCAAACTGCCTATAATCCTTATTTTCAAGTGATGTTCAATCTGGTTAATACTCCCAATGAAGGCCATTTTGAACTGCCAGAGTTGGATATCGAACCTTGGACAATGGGCAACGATGACATTGCTACTTCCAATCTAGATATTGTTTTTGCCTTACAAGAAAGTGCTGAAGGTATTCATGGCAGTATCGTGTTTGACAAAGCGTTATTCAAAGAAGCTACCCTAAATTATTGGGTTGATGGTTTCGTCACGCTGCTTGAACAGGCTGTTAGTCAACCCGAAGCTCCATTGCAACAGTTTGCCCTTAGTCAAAATGCCACCCAGCGTTATCCATTGACCTCCTCACAACGGGAAATTTGGTTTGACCAAGTATTGCATGATGATATTCCGTTATACAACATCGGTGGCTACGTTAAAATTCCCGGAGTTATTGACCCAGCAATTTTTGAACAAGCGATTAATTTGCTGGTGCAAAAACACGATACCTTACGCACTCAGTTGCTCAGAGAGCGCGATGAAGATGGTATTCCATTGCAAACTTATGCAGAATCATTTGGTGTTAAAGTATCATTGCAAGATTTTTCACAACAGCAACATTCCCATGATGTGGCAATGGATTGGATGCAGCAACGTTTTATCGAACCGTTTGAACTCACCGAACAACCACTGTTCCGTTATGATTTAGTTAAAACTCATGAGGATGTTTATTACTGGCTGATACAGTACCATCACCTAATTGTTGATGGTTATGGCATTGCATTGCTCAACCGCTCACTGGCAGAAATATATAGCCAATTGGCTCATGGCCAAAGCCCCAGTGTAGACAGTCTTTCGTATACCACTTTCATCGAAAACGACCGAGTGTATGTTGACTCCAAAACCTTTGAACAACAACGCCAATATTGGCTACAAAAGTATCCTTGTGCGCCTGAACCTTTGTTAAGTCCTCGCTATCGTTCTCAGTATACGAACAAAGTGATTGGCAGTGGTTGTGAAGCACTTTATTTACCCAGAGATTTCTATAATCGTTTGAACGACTTGGCAAAACAACACAAAGTAAGCCAATTCCATGTACTACTGGGTACATTATCAGTTTATTTTACCCGAACTGCACAACGCAACGATTTTGCTATCGGCTTACCAGTACTTAACCGTGCAAATGCACAGTTCAAACAAACTGCTGGGTTGTTTACTGGAGTTAGTCCTGCGCTGTTTAGTGTGGATAGAAATGCCAGTTTTGGGGACTTATTACGACAGATTAACAAAACTCTCAAAGCTAATTACCGTCATCAGCGATTCCCAGTGAGTGAAATCAATCGTGAAGTGGGTTTAGAATTGGAACGTTCTCAATTGTTTGATATTAGTCTGTCGTATGAAAATCATGACTATGATGCCAGCTTTGATGGTACTGATAGTTACACTAATTTATTTCTACATCCTTGGGAACAGACCCCGTTGATGATATTTGTGCGGGATTTTCACACCCAAGCCGATGTTAAGTTTGATTTTGTATACAACCATGCCTACTTCAATAGCGATGACATCAAATCTTTACAATCACGTTTTGTCACGATTTTGGAAGCGGTACTAAAAAACAGCGTGTCACCCATCCATACCTTGCCCATCATGACTGAGCAAGAAAGAAAACAATTGCAAGCTTGGAATGACACCACCACGGATTATCCAAAAGATAAAACCATTGTTGATTTGTTTGAGCAACAAGTTCAACGAACTCCTGATAATATTGCTGTAGTTTTTGAAGAGCAACAACTGACTTATCAACAACTTAACGAGAAGGCTAATCAATTAGCACACTACTTGCTTAATCTTAAAACTTTTCACTTTTCACTTTTAACTTCTAACTTCCTAGTAGCAATTGCGGTGGAACGTTCTTTGGAAATGGTTATTGGTTTATTGGGGATTCTCAAAGCTGGTGGTGCTTATGTGCCGATTGATCCGAGCTATCCAGCGGCTCGAATTCAGTATATGTTAGAAGACAGTGCTGCCCCATTGTTGGTGACGCAAAGTCATTTAAAAGCACAGTTGTTTTCAGTGAAACCAAATTGTGTGACGGTGTGTTTGGATAAGGTTAACTTTGCCGTTCAGCCGTTGGTTAATCCGTTAGTTACTCGTCAAGTGACTGATTTAGCTTATGTGATTTATACGTCGGGTTCGACTGGGAGGCCGAAGGGGGTGATGGTTGAGCATGCATCGTTGAACAATTTGAGTTATGCTCTATGTGAAAAGTTGAGCTTAAATAATAGCTCTCCTCATATTTTTAGTTTAAATGGTTCTTTGTCATTTGATACTTCCATTAAACAAGTTATTCAATTGGGTTTTGGTCATCAGTTGGTTATTATTCCCGAAAAAATACGCTTAGATGCTCTTAATCTATTTCAATACATAATACAACATCACATAGAAACTTTTGATTGTACGCCACAACAACTCAATATGTTAGTTGATGCTGGTTTACAAAATCGCTTGTCTGAATTAAAGCAAGTATGGGTGGCAGGTGAGTTGCTTGTAGCTGATTTATGGGAAAAAATCAAAAAACTATCTATTTATGGTTTCAACTTATATGGGCCTACTGAGTGTACTGTAGATGCTTCATTGGCTTCTATTAGTAAATGTCAGTATCCAACTATTGGCTCACCATTAGCTAATATTCGTATCTACATATTAGGTAAACAGTTTCAAATTCAACCACCCTGCATCCCCGGCGAACTCTGTATTGCCGGAGCAGGTCTAGCACGAGGCTACCTCAACCGCCCCGAACTAACAGCCGAAAAGTTCATAGAAGTAGAATTATTTGGCAAAACCGAACGCATCTACAAAACCGGTGATTTGGCTAGATGGCTTCCTGATGGCAACCTTGAATATCTAGGACGTATTGATCATCAAGTAAAATTGCGTGGTTTCCGTATTGAATTGGGCGAAATTGAAGCCGTACTCAGCCAACATGAAGCGGTTAAAGAGGCTGTCGTTACCTTATTTGATTCCGATGATAACAAGCGGTTAGTCGCTTATTTGAAAGTGAAAAGTGAAAAAGTGAAAAGTGAAAAAACTGGGAATTCACTTGTCACAGAATTAAAAGAATGGCTCAAAGTGCGGTTACCTGATTACATGGTACCAAGTTGTTTCACCGTGTTGGATAAACTGCCATTGACACCCAATGGTAAAATTGATAGGAAAGCCTTGCCCGCACCAGAATTGAATTTGACTGAAACTTATGAAGCACCACGCAACGATTTAGAACTGCAATTAGCGCAAATTTGGAAGCGTCTGCTCAAACAAAGTAATATCAGTATTCATGATAACTTCTTTGAACTTGGTGGCGATTCCATTCTCAGCATTCAGATTGTCGCTCACGCCCGTCAAGCCGGCTTACTATTAACGCCGCGAGATTTGTTTGAACATCAGACGATTGCCCAATTAGCCGCCACGGTTCGTTTTGGTGTTGCAACGAATGCTGAACAAGGACTAGTCACCGGAAATGTACCACTGACCCCCATTCAGCATCGGTTTTTCGCCCAAGCATTACCGGAATATTGGCACTTTAATCAATCTATTCTACTATCAGTACCAACTGACCTCAAAATTGAGGCATTACGCTTGGCATTAGAACAAGTGCTATCACACCATGATGCTTTGCGTTTACGCTATGTTGAAGTAGATGGATATTGGCAACAATCTGTTTCCTCACCTAAAGACATACTGCCTTTTTTCATTGAAGACCTTAGTGCTTCTGAAGACCCGATAGCTGAATTATATAAGGTTACCCAACATTACCAAACGAGCCTCAATTTAACCGAAGGACCACTCACTTGTTTAGTTTTCTTGCAATGGCATCAAGAGAGCCGTCTATTTTGGTGCATTCATCACTTAGTAGTAGATGGGGTTTCTTGGCGAATTTTGCAGGAAGATTTACAAACAGCTTACCAGCAAATCGTCACTAAGCAACCTCTACAATTACCGACTAAAACCAGTTCCTTCAAAGCTTGGGCTGAACATCTAGCCGATTATACAACCAGTAATTTATTAGCTTCAGAATTAGCTTATTGGCAAGCATTGCCAACCTTTTCTCTACCAGTGGATAATCCAACTGGGGAGAACCGTCTGGAACATCACCAAAACTACACGATAACACTGAGTTGCCAAGCAACTGAAGCCTTACTTCGTCAAGTGCCAGCGGCGTATAATACTCGTATCAACGATATTTTACTGACCGCATTAGCCCTTGCCTTAGCTGATTGGACGAGAAGCAACCGTTGCCTGATTGATTTAGAAGGACATGGCCGAGTAGATTTATTTGATGATATTGATTTATCTCGCACTGTTGGTTGGTTTACCACTATTCATCCGGTTGCTTTAACACTACCTACTGGTTCAGATTTAGGAGTGGTTATCAAAGCAATTAAAGAACAATTACGCACTGTGCCTCGTGATGGGATAGGCTATGGTTTACTTACCCAACTGAATGGCAAAGTGCTGCCTAAAGGTGAAGTTTTATTCAATTATCTTGGCCAGTTTGACCAAGGACAAGCAGATGAATTTACCTTTGCCAATGAAACCACTGGGAGCGATGTTAGTCTTAAAGGCGTTCGTGACCATCTCATTGATATCAACGGTGCTATCAGTCAAGGTCAGCTTTCTTTGAATTGGAGTTATAGTGGTGAATGTTACCTAGCAGAAACAATTGAAGCTCTGGCGGTGGCCTATCAAAAATATTTAATGGCCTTGATTCAGCATTGCGGGGAATATTCAGAAAACCAACCAAATTTGGATACATTATTACCGTTACATATCAATAAGGATGCTCAAGCAACATTGTTTTGTTTACCGGGTCTTGGTAGTAAGGCAGGGTATTTTCTTCCTTTTGCAAAAGCTTTAGATACGACACTAGCAGTTTGTGGTCTGGAATCTCCCGGTCTTGATGGTCAGAATCAGATACCAGAGACAGTAGAAGCTTTGGCACAACATCATCTTACCACAATTAGAGCTACCCAGCCTAACGGTCCTTACTATTTAATCGGTCATTCTTTTGGCGCAGCAGTCGCTTTAGAAATGGCTTGGTGTTTAGAACAAACCGGTGAAACGTTGGCACTGTTAGCAATTTTTGATCAACCAACCCCACAATATTCGCCTGAAGATGAACAGCAGAAACAACAAACAGAATTTGAATATCTGTGGAATATTGTATCTATTTTTAAGGAATTAGCCGATATAGAACCGCCATTTAGTTTAGATGATCTGAAAAAAACCAATAGCTTGAACTATGCCTGTCGCACGGTAATGAATTGGCTTAAACAGGAAAATGCACATGACATCTTATTTTCTTCTAAAAGCTTGCCGGAAGAACTTAGTGGCTTAGTCAAAGTCTATCGAGCCAATGCGCTCGCTTTTCCAGTCTACCAGCCCCAAGACAAGCAATTACGCTGTACGATTGATTTATTTTGTACTACGGAATCTATAAATACATGGGGGAATGACCGGGAACTACCTGATGGCTGGGGATGGAAGGAACATACGCTGAATGAAGTTAAAATACATCAGGTAACTGGTTCACATGTTAGTATGGTTAAACCTCCTCATGTTCAAGGTTTGGCAGATAAACTGGCAAACATTCTAAAAAGAAATGGTGGTCATATTTTTTGAATTAGGCGGACACTCTATGCTGGCTGTGAAACTCATGAGCCATGTCCAGCAACAATTTAGGAAGCGATTGCCAGTAAGTGCGCTGTTCCAAAGCCCTACAGTTGCAACTTTAGCACAACAACTATGCCAAGACATCACTCCGTTATTGACTAACCAAGTGCCAATTCAAACCAAAGGAGAAGCAAATCCAGTTTACTGTCTACCGGGTGCCATTGGCTCAGTGATGTATTTGTATCCATTGGCTTCCTATTTGGGTCAACAACAACCATTTTATGCTCTACAAACACCCGGATTGGATGGTTCAACAACTCCAGAAACCGTTGAGAAATTAGCTAGTTTCCATCTACAAGCCTTGCGGCAACAGCAGCCCAACGGGCCATATCAGCTAATGGGGCACTCTTCCGGTGGAAGTGTGGCCTTTGAAATGGCATGGCAACTGGAACAACAAGGCGAAACCGTGGCGTTCTTGGCGATATTAGATACCAGTGCGCCAAATGATTCCAATCAACCCAATCCAATGGCTGATTACACTGAAATGAACTGGTTATCGGACATCGTGTTGGTGTTTGAAGAATTGAGCAGTGTTGACTTGAATCTATCTTTGGAACAGTTACAAGCCATGCCAGACTTAGAAACTGCTTATATCAAAGTGATGCAAGCCTTTGTTGAACGACAAGTCTTGTTTGCCCCCGGCGCAGTGGTGGATGAACTCAAAGCATTAGTAAACACTTATCGCATCACGGTACAAGGACACGCTGATTATCAAATACCCGGCAAGGTACACTGTCCGATTCATCTGTTTCGCTCTCAAGAACAAACACCCAATGTTGAACCGAGTGAATTTGAAGATACCCGCGAAGCATGGGGCTGGGCAGAATGCACTCATGCCAAAGTGGAAGAAATTATGGTACCCGGAACCCATGTAACTATGATGGCTCTCCCACACGTCAAAACCTTGGCTGACGAGCTGGCTCAATGTTTAAAAACTGAAACATAAATTTGAGAGAAAATTCCTCATCACCTCCCCCTTTGCTTAAGCTAATCTTTAAAGGGAGGTGAGTTCCCACCTTGAGAAGGAGCGGGTAGGGGGAGGTTAGCCGTCAGTTATTTTATATTCCTAACATCAGTTCCTATTGCTAACTCTCATATATGAAATCAGTTTGGTTTCTGTTATAGCGTTTCCCTTAGGTATAAAATATAACCTCATCCTCTCTCCCATTTTTCTCAAATTATCAATTGA
Organism: Candidatus Parabeggiatoa sp. HSG14; assembly: GCA_030378085.1. Taxonomy (GTDB): domain Bacteria; phylum Pseudomonadota; class Gammaproteobacteria; order Beggiatoales; family Beggiatoaceae; genus Parabeggiatoa. The sequence goes on along the minus strand of JAUCGK010000070.1, from coordinate 9,902 downwards.
ATTAGAAAAGACATTATTATGAAAATACTTAAATATTTAGAAGAATATGATGCGCCAATCACTCAGATTGGGTTTATGACAGCTTTATCAGGCTTAGCTAATGCGGCAATATTAGCTATCATTAACTCTGCAGCTGACATGATTTCAAATAATGACTTACAAACACAATACGGGTTGCTTTACCTCACGACTTTTGCTTTGTATGTTTATACCCAAAGATTCGCGCTTTCTCAAACCGTGATTGCAGTTGAAAAGTTCATACGCAAAGTCAGGGTTAGAATTGCAGATAAGATTCGCTCAGCAGAATTGCATTTTATCGAAAATAGTGAACGGGGTGATATGTACACTCGACTCACTCAAGACAGTAACCTTATTTCTCAATAAGGATTGCTTTTAATCACCGCTGATCAATCTGGGATGGTGCTGATTTTTAGTTTTGCTTATCTCGCTTGGTTATCTCTCATCAGCTTTTTGATGACCATCATATTTATTAGCCTTGCTATATATATCTACTTGTTTTATCAAAAAAATATTTCCAAACAACTCCATATTGCTACCCAAAAGGAAGCGAAATTTTTCGAGTACTTCAGTCATCTTTTAGACGGTTTTAAAGAACTCAAAATGAACCGTCAAAAAAGTGATGACTTATTTGATCACATCGACACCCTTTTTCAGGAAACCGAAAAACTTAAAGTCAATGTAGCTTTACAACAAGTGACCACTGTGATGTTTTCTCGTGTGTCTTTTTATATGTTGTTGGGGATTTTAGTTTTTATTGTACCCACGTTTCATGCCAGCCATGTCGATGAAATCTATAAAATATCGACAACAATTCTATTCATTATTGGACCAATAGGTATGCTGGTGACTTCTTTACCAACCGTATCTCAAAGCAATGTGGCTTTAGACAACTTAAGTACACTCGAAACCCAACTGGATGAAGTTATCATTGACATTTATTCTCAACAACAACCGATGGATTCTGAGTTCAAGGAAATTCAACTTGACAAAGCCGCTTTTTCTTATCAGGATAAGCAAGGTAGGTCTTTATTTTCTGTGGGTCCCATTAATCTTTCGATTGAAAAAGGAGAGATGGTGTTTATTGTGGCTGGTAATGGCAGTGGCAAATCCACTTTGTTGAAATTATTGACAAGCTTGTATTATCCAACCACGGGTTCTCTGGATTTGAATCAAAAGCCCATTGATAAAAACCAATATGCGAGTTACCGTTCCTTATTTGCGATTATTTTTACCGATTTCCACTTGTTCGATAAATTGTATGGTTTATCAAATATTGATGATAAGAAAGTCAAAGGGTTGTTGCGCTTAATGCAATTGGATAATAAAACTGAATATCGAGCGGGAGAATTTACCCAACTTGATCTACAGGGCAAAAGAAAAGGTTGGCTTTTATAGCAGCTCTCTTGGAAAATAGGCCCATTTACATTTTTGACGAATTGGCAGCGGATCAATATCCTCAATTCAGAAAGTATTTTTATGAAGTAATACTATCCGATTTAAAACAACAGGGCAAAACCATTATTGCAGTGACGCATGATGACAAATATTTCCATATTGCAGATCGGGTGTTGAAGATGGAATATGGTCAGTTAGTAAATTATGATGAGGACAAACTCTAAAATGAAGATAAGAACTTGGATAAAATGCTATTCACTGATTTGGTTTCTAATGCTTTCGTTTGAAGCCAGTGGCACTATACCGATTTTTCATGTGGATGCCAAAGAGCAAAATGGCATGAGCATTGGAATGACACTGGGAAAAGCTTTCAAAAAACAATTTCCAGAGATTGAAAAAATTTATGACACCTATTTAGCTTCTTTTATTACTCAAAAAAATTCAATGAATGGGTGCAAAAAAGAGTTAATGTTATCAAACCCAATATTGATCCCGCCTATCAGAATGAAGTAAATGCTATCGCCTCGACTTGGGTTATCTCAGATCAAGATCAATTGGGTGATGGTTTACTTTCTTTGAATGAGTTTTGGGTGATACAGTTGATTCCGGATATTGGAGGACGGTTCAATAGTTCAGGATTTGGCGTTTGGGGCAATTTTTCCGCTTTAAATTCACCGATTGTCGGCAGAAATATGGATTGGCAGACAAATGAAGGACTTAGAAGTCTACAAACAATAACAGTTTATGAATATGATAATCGAAATATTGTGAATATTGGTTTTGCAGGATTTATTGGTGTCGTTTCAGGATTTAACAGTGAAGGACTGTTTGTTGCCCATTTAAATTCATCACTAAAAAAGTATTATCCAAAACCTCCAATCAATAATAATGCAATTGTTTTTGATTTGAGAAAAATTTTAAAAAGCCAGACCAGAATTTCGACGGCTGCGAGAGAGTTATCTAAATTACAATACAGTTTTAGTCATAACATTTTGATGGCTGATCCCTTCGATGTTCAAGTGTTAGATCAACCTCAAGGACAGCAAGCTCACCTCAGAGTTGATATAAGTCCTTTGAAAATAGGAATATCGTGGGGAAAAGTGAACCAAATTGCGGTTGTCAATTGCTTTGTTTTAAGAAGCTCTCCAGCTAATTGCATTCGTACTATTGATAGTTTCCGCTGGCATCGTTTTAAAACATTGACTCAATTTAACCGCGAGAATCAGGCTCAGGTGAAGGATGTAAGCAAAATTATGTTTGACACGGCTAATCCTCATCAAAAAATATTTAACCAGAAAACTATACAATCTATGGTATTTACGCCAAAGGACAAAAAATTATATTTGTACACTGTGCCAATTTCTGGCATTCATAGTACACATCCAGTAATGCATGAGATAATTAATTTGTTGCCAACCACTCAATTATCTAAAAGCTGGTTTCATCCAATTAATTGGTTACTGGCGATTGCGGGTATTCTTCTATTAACAGTTGTTATTATTGGAGAACGTCGTAAACGTAAACATTCTATAAAGAAAAAATAAAGAAAATCCTGGTGAGCAAAACGATGTTAAACATCAAAGAAATCCTATTTTGTTAGGAAACAGGATTTTTCAGGGAGATATTCCACCCAGAAAACAGAAATCCGATTTAAAAAAAATAATATATTATGAAGACGTTTATAAAAGATACCATTAACTCGCAATTCGAGAATAAGGCATGTTTCTAAAAATTCGTAAAGATTGGAGAAAAACATTCATGAGACAAAATCCAGAAAATCGTGTCGATGCCGCTTTAGGGAGTTTTTTAGGGGCTTGTGTGGGAGATGCGGCGGGTGCAGTGCTTGAATTTATTAGCCATGCACCTTCAAGGACAGAAGTTAAACAAGCAATGGCAATGCCTGGCGGTGGAGCGTTAGGTGTAGCAAGTGGACAAATAACAGATGATACTGAACTCGCACTTTGTTTAGCACAAGCCTTGGCGATAAGTCAAGATTTCAATCTCGAACAAATTGCCCAAAACTATGCCAAATGGGTTGAATCGCGTCCTTTTGATATGGGGATGACAACCCGTAAATCTTTAGGCTGTTTTAGAGAACCTCAGTGGCAAAAAGTTTGTGAAACAGAAGGTTATGCGGTTGCTATGACACAAGCAGCCAAGCAACGCTGTATGGACTCTAAGGCAAACGGTAGTTTAATGCGAAGTGTGCCATTGGGTATTTGGGGGAGTCGTTTGAGTGATGAGGAATTGGCACAATGTGCTATCCAAGATTCAAGTTTATCACACCCTAATGACAGTTGTTGTCATGCGGTGGCTTGTTATGCCATTGCTATTGCGAGTTTGATTGAAAATCAAGGTGATAGAGTGACAGCATTTAATCGCGCAGAACATTGGGCAAATCATTATGCCAATGACGATATACATCGTTGGTTAAAAGAGGCTAAAAAAAATGTTGATGTGCCGTATCATCCACAAGTGGGTTTTGTTAAAATCGGCTTTATTCACACTTTTAGGCATTTACTTTTAGGGAGTAGTTATCAAGAAGCGATTAGTGAAACTTTGGCAGGTGGTGGTGATACTGATACCAATGCATGTATTGTGGGCGGATTAATTGGCGCGGCGTGTGGAGCTTCTCACATTCCCGAAAACATGAAACATGCAGTGCTTAATTGTGATACATATCAAGGACAAAATCCTCGCCCTGCTTTTTTGCACCCAAATCAATTAGCAGAACTGATAAAACAGTTACTCACTGATGTGTAATTTCATGCCCAAGATAAATCTTGGACTCTAAATACACAAAGCTAAAGCTTTGTACTTCAAACTAAAGTGAATCGAAAAAATGCAGAATTTCCTGTTTGTTTATAAAAAAGACAGGCTTGTTGGTTATCTCAATTTTGATGGTAAACAATATGAGTTTGTTTATGATAGCAATTATTTGAGCCAATCCAATGCTAAACCTATTTCATTGGATATGCTGCTGACTGACACGGTTTTTGTCAGCGAAAAAATATTCAATGTATTTGAGCAAGTTATACCTGAAGGGATCGATAGAAAACTTTTAGAAAAAAAAGCGAATTATGATATTTCCTCAGAACACTTATTTGAAGCCATCAAAAAAGACTTAACGCTTAAAAGTGAACGACTGATTTTGCTCAAGTATTATTTCTATTCAATGATAATTGCTCATGAAGACATGCACACAAAAAATTTATCTGTGCTAACAGAAGATAACAAAATTCGTATGTCCCCACTTTATGACATCGCTACAACGGCTGTTTATCAAGGTGCTTTTCATCGTGAAACCGCTTTACTCATTAATGGTAAAGACAAGAATATACGCCCAGCAGATTTTTATAAACTTGTCGATTTGATAGAAGCTAACAAAAAACGCTTTAATAAAGAAGCAGCTCATATCCTATTTAGATATACTCATAATCTGCCTGAATATTTTGATAAATTAGAAAAATTACCGGATATAATTTTTTATGAAAGAAGTCGAGTGAATAGAACAGGTAGAAAACCACGATTTACTAAACCTATTTCATTTGCAGAAAGATTAAGGCGTAAACATCAACAAAGAATTAAACAACTTGATAAAGCAGGATGGTATAAATATTTTAATTAAGGTAATGCGAATTAAGAGTTGAAAAGCCAGTAAAAACTATTAAAAACTAGCTGTTGCAAGTCTCTGAAAACTTCGGAAAAAATGGAACCTTAACCCCAACGGGGTTAAATATGAATAGCCTTATGTGAAACATAAGGTAAATATATGTATGAATTATACAACCCCTTCGGTATTGAATATAAACGTTAAATTATATGTGATGATTTCAACCCCTTCTGGGTTGACATGCTGTTATATAGTTCTTTATGTTTCACATAAGGCTATTCACGTTTTACCCCGTTGGGGTTAAAATATTTCTGTTAGTAATTGATAATCAATAATTGGACTCACAAATTCTATAGATAAAAACTATTTTTAGGGACAAACGACAAGGATTTGTTACAATTAAAACAATTTTAAAAAATGATTGTTTTTGAAAAATTTATTTTTTTCACAGTATTTCAGTATCTTGTGAGCTATTTTACAGAAATTGTAATGTTGAAGATGATATTGAATAATTGATGTTACGCACTATACTTCTAAAGAGTGTGATCTCCATTCGAGGCAATAAATGTAGGGTGCGTCCCACACCGTCTTTCTAGCACTTCTGAGGCAAAACGCCAAGAAAAAAAAGAGTGCGTGGGATGCACCCTACACTCTCCATTTTGAAAACTCGACATAGCTTAAATTTTGTTTTGTCGCTTAATGTAGGGTGGATAGAGCTTGTACCCATCACCCAAAAAAAGAACGCTGACAAAATCAGAATTTCTCAACCTTGAAATTTATTCCAAGGCTAACTGAGTAGTTACCCTAATTTCTAACAATGTTTAATATTTTGTTTCATTTTCCAATACTACAATTTTTGAAAAATGAGTAAAATTAAATTTTTTCTGGTTCCATTAATTTCTAATGCACTTTTTAGTATTAACTCAATATTTTCCTCCCGAAACTGGTGCGCCTCCTATCAGATTGGCTGCGATGATTCGTGAACTATTGCATTTTGGACATACTGTAGAAGTAGTGACAGCCTTTCCAAATTATCCACAGGGCAAAATTTTTCCAGATTATCAAGGACATTTTTATCAGCAAGAAGAATGGGAGGGAGTACAGGTACATCGCGTTTGGATGTATGCTGCGACTGGTGCTGGTATAAAACGTTTACTTAATTATTTTTCATTTATGATTACTGCTTTTTGGGGATTACGAAAAGCACAAAAAAAAGCACAAAAAAAAGCACAAAAAAAAGCACAAAAACCGGATTATTTATTTGTAGAGTCACCACCTCTATTTTTAGGGATTACCGGCTACTTAGCTGCTAAGTGGTGGGGAGTACCGTTTATTTTGAATGTTGCCGATTTATGGCCTGACACTGTAAAAGCATTAGGATTAATGCGTAACGGTTTTGCATTACGACAGGCGGAAAAATTAGAAATATTTTTGTACCGTAAAGCGAGCTATGTCACAGTGACGGCTACCAGTGTACATCAAATTCTGATCAACGATAAACATGTCCCAGCCCATAAAATTTTATTATTACCAAACGGCGTTGATACCCAAATATTTAAACCACAACGAGCAGATGCGGTTTTTCGAGCAAATCTTAATTTACCTATAGATAAACATTTGATTTTATACGCGGGAACGCATGGTTATGCCCACGGCATGGAAGTCATTTTACAAGCAGCACAGTTATTAACAGATACGAATGTGCTATTCTTATTAGTTGGAGGTGGATCAGACAAAACGCGCATACAACAACTTTGTGAAAAAAAGGGACTTAAAAATGTCCTTTTTTGGCCTCCTCACCCCCCAGAATTTATTGCACACCTATATAGTTTAACCCTCGCAGGTATTTCCACAGTTCGAGATTTTTCTCTCGTCAAATATATTCGATCTGCAAAGACGATACCTATCATGGCTTGTGGTAAACCAGTATTATTTTGTAGTGCCGATGAAGGTATGCAATTGATTACCAAAGCAAACGCTGGTATTATCATTGCGCCAGGCGACTCGGTAGCTTTGGCAGATGCGGTACAACGCCTAGTCAATGACCCAAACTATGCTGCTGAATTAGGCAATAATGGCAGGGTTTATATTGAAAAACATTTACAATGGTCTATTGTCGTTAAAAATTGGCTACAACAATTAAGGGAGATGGAAAAAATAAATCCTCCCTAACTCAATAGCTTCGCCAATTTATGGTTATAGCGTTTTCCGATTGGATAAACCTCCCCTAAATCCCCTTCTTAAAATTAAAGAGGGGACTTGTACCTGACGCAATCGGGAAACGCTATATTTCGGAAAATCGTCCATAATGAACGAAACAAATTTTGATATTGGTGAAGGTATTGTCTAATGGCACTTACTTAAAAAACACATTACTCAAAAATCCCCCTAACCATTGGCGTTTGACAAAGGGGGAGATCACAAATTCCTTTTTTATCCCTCTTTCGTAAAGGACGGTTAGGAAGAATTTTTCGTTGGCATCGGAGTCAAACATTCGTGAGTGATAACTTTATTCCCTTTGCATTACCCTGTCTCGGTGAACAAGAAATTAATGAAGTCGTTGATACATTACGCTCAGGGTGGTTGACCACCGGCCCTAAAACGAAGCGTTTTGAAGAAGACTTCGCCAAATTTATCGGGATGCCCCACGCTTTAGCCGTTAATTCTGGCACTGCTGGGCTACACTTAGCACTTGAAGCGGTTGGTATTAAACCCGGCGACAAGGTCATTACAACACCTTATACCTTCACAGCAACGGCAGAAGTTATCCGCTATTTGGGTGCAGAACCCCTATTTGTGGATATTGATCCCAATACCTTCAATATAGATATCCACAAACTAGCTGCTACTTTAGAATCAGTCAGCAATGTTAAAGCGATTATGCCTGTGCATTTTGGTGGGCAAGCGTGCGATATAGAGGCTATTTTAGCGTTAGCACGTCAGTATTCTCTTAAAGTTGTTGAAGATGCTGCCCATGCACTTCCCACCAAATATAAAGGACAAATGATAGGCAATTTTGGTGATATTACCGTTTATAGTTTTTATGTCACAAAAACGCTTGCAACTGGTGAAGGGGGGATGATAGTGACAGCGAACCCCGATTATGCGGAACGCATTCGTACTATGCGCTTGCATGGAATTAACCGTGATGTTTTTGATCGTGCATCCTCGAAGCAGCCAGGATGGTATTACGAAGTCGTTGCCCCTGGTTTTAAATACAATATGACCGATATAAGTGCTGCTTTGGGTATTCATCAATTACAAAAAGCCAACGCTTTCCAACAACGGCGGGCAGAAATAGCAACACAATATACAAAAGAGTTAACAGATTTACCTTTATGTACTCCCTACCTACATTCAGAAAGCAGCCATGCATGGCATTTATACGTTATTCAATTAGAGCTTGAAACACTCACAATAGATCGTAATACTTTTATTGAACGCATGAATACTGCGGGTGTCGGTACCAGTGTCCATTTTATTCCTTTACATTTACAAAAATATTGGCGAGATCGCTATCAATTTGAACCAACAGATTTTCCAATTGCGTTAGAAGTTTATCAAAGAGCCGTGAGTTTACCCATTTATTCTTGTATGACCAATGCACAGGTAAAAAGGGTGATTACGCAAGTGAAGCAAATTTTGACGGAAGCACAAAAATGAACAATAAGCGATTATTTGACTTATGCTGCGTATTACCGAGTTTGATTTTACTGAGTCCGTTGTTTTTATTGATTGCACTTTGGATAAAATTGGACAGTCAGGGACCTGTTTTTTTTTTACAAACTCGTATTGGTCAATTTGGAAAACATTTTAGAATAATAAAGTTTCGTACCATGTGTCCCTTTAAAAAAGGGCCAAAATTAACTATTGGTAGTGATCTCCGTATTACGCGCTGTGGCTATTTTTTGCGCCACTACAAACTTGATGAATTACCCCAATTGATAAATGTACTAAAAGGTGAAATGAGTTTGGTAGGCCCTCGACCAGAAGTACCTGAATATGTCGCATTTTATCCAGATGGTATTAGAGAATACGTGCTATCAGTACCTGTTGGAATTACTGATAATGCTTCCATTGAATTTCGTAATGAAAGCGAATTATTAGCAACTTCTTTGCACCCTGAAACAGATTATATCGAAAAAATTTTACCTATTAAATTAGTTTATCACCAACAATATGTTAAAAACCAATCGCTTTTTTTGGATATTAGTTTGATTCTTAAAACATTAAAGCGAATTTTCTTTTAAAAGAGGGAAAATAGTCATATTGGAATACAAAGCTTCAACTTTGTGCTTTTTTTTAAACCTGAAGCTTTATACTCCAGTCAAGATAACATTGATTTTCAATCAATCTAAAGAGGACGTAACAATGACAAATAGACAAATCAAAGAAAAACAAAAAACCAATTTACACTATGGGTTTCGTATTTGCACAGGTACACGAGCAGGAAAATTGGATATCCAGACACAAGACAAAGGATCGGATATACGGGCACAAATATGTCAATTATTTCCGGGAATGGCTGCCTGCAGGAAGGATGTTGTTTAATTGACGAAACTTTCAATGTCTGATGAATAGTACTGCATAAAGTAGTGATAAACTTTGATAAGAATTTAATTTTATTATAGTTTTTTTAATCCTCTTATCACTACCTTAATGCAGGATTACCGGAAAAAATAACCCTGATGTATAGCGTTTCCCGATTGGATAAAGTACAACCTCCCCTAAATCCCCTCCTTAATTACTAACCTTTACCCACAAGTACCCAAAAATTATTTAATCGTATAAATAGTAAGGTTATAGAGAGTCGTAACACCCATGAAATCCAAGCACGAGGACAAATTTTTGCCAATTTCATTAGTGATATCTC
>JAUCGK010000069.1:6499-19940 GCA_030378085.1 Candidatus Parabeggiatoa sp. HSG14 | reverse complement strand
GATGTTTGGTTCCACCCGTGTACGGGGGGTTAGGGGGGTATCCCCAAAATCTGTTACAATCAGCAAAATTTCATTTTGCACTACTCTGGTATTCACTTTTGAAGTACAGTGCGTAACATCAGTTACCTAAAAAAAAATTCAAAAGGGTAATTGACGTTAATCACCAAAATAAAAAAATCACATGAATCAAGTAATGAATTTAAAAACACTCTCATTTTCTGTGCGGATAGCAACAATTATGTTATTACCTTGGAACGTTGTATCTGCTGGTGATACAACGTTATACAAAATGCTGCTTGAAAATGGTGCTATTAATCAAGAACAATATGAGCAGCTATTAAAATACAATGAATTGCAAAAAAACGAAGGAAAAATGGAAGAGGAAGTTTCAAAACCAAAAGTTGATACGCAAGTAAAAGCAAATGTTGGTTCTAACAATTTCCAATATAAAATCGGTGGACGAACCATGATTGATACTGCTTTTTATCATGACGATGTAACTCCCCTTAATAATTCCACTAAATTTCGTCGTGTACGTTTATTCATAAAAGGTAAAATGTTCAAAGACTGGGCATGGAAAACACAATATGAGTTTGCAGGTTCTGGTACTCTTAAGGATGCTTATTTAAAATATATGGGATTAGGAGATACCACCACTCTATATCTTGGTCAATTTGGTGCAGCGGGTAGTCTTGAAGATTCAAACAGTTCAAAATATATTACATTGATGGAACGTGCTCTACCAGTGTTGGCATTTTCTCCTGCCACACGTTATATTGGCATGGGTTTGAGTACTTATGGAAATAATTGGTCTTTTAAAACGACTCTAGCAGGTGAAAATGGGAAAACCGATGAATTAGAACGGGATGGATTAGGTTTAAGTGGTCGCATGACGTATGCACCTTGGCATGAAAATGACCGTGTTTTGCACTTAGGTATATCAAGGACATTCCGCATTCCTCGTGGAAATGACACAATACGCTTTGGGACAAAGCCTGAGATAGATTCAAATAACATGTTAATAGATACTGGAAGAATTACAGCGGTTAATAGTTATAGCATATTTGGTTTGGAAACCGCTTGGACTCGTGGTCCTTTTTCCTTGCAAGGTGAATATATAAAAACTAATGTTACACGGGAGAACATATCCTCTTTAGCATTTTCTGGCTGGTATTTTTATGGTAGTTTGTTTTTAACTAATGAATCCAGACCTTATGATGTCATGCGTGGTGATTTTGGACGCGTCAATCCTAAACATCCACTGCATAAAGGTGGCGTTGGGGCATGGGAAATTGCTCTGCGTCTTAGTTCCTTGTCTCTTGAGGATCAAGATATCAAAGGAGGTAAAGAAGATAATCTCACATTAGGAATTAATTGGTATGTCAACTCTAACATCCGCTTTATGCTGAATTATGTCAAAGCAAAAGTTAAAGACGCGGTAACAAGTGGCGAAGACGAAAATATTGATATTGTAGGAATACGTACACAAGTTGATTTCTAAGCAAAACTTTTCTTGTGTACAAGCCCAAAGAGCTTGTTGTGAGTGAAAATGATAAAGCCATCCATTCAATTTCATAACTGCTAAGGAAAAGGAATATGCATGAAATAATTTATAGCGTTTCCCGATTGGATAAAGTACAACCTCCCCTAAATCCCCTCCTTAATTAAAGAGGGGAGTTGTACCAGACGCAATCGGGAAACGCTATATCTAACTCATGTTACGTACAACGCTTCTACAGTGCTGGGGCAAGAGCGGGTTTACAATTTAAAGCTAATCCTTAGAAAAAAGGAGTGGTCATTCGATAGATTTGTAGAGACGCGATACTCGTGTCGTGTCTCGCATCGTAATAATTAATGCTCGCGTTGTAAATATTCATGGAATTATTTACCCCCGATGTTTGTTTATAAATGACATGTAAACCTTATTGCTGAATTCTTTCGATCAGTCAGAGACACGAGCATCGCCTCTCTACAATATAATTCAGTATAATTCAGTTATCTAAAAGGTTCAGTTGCCGATTTTATTTCATGCATATTCAAGAAACTTTAGCTTCAGGATATTTCCACTTTCCTGTATGAGTTGATTATTAGGATCAAAATCTTGTTGATAATATTTCTCAACAACCCAACGATTGCCTTGTTTCCAAAATAAAAATGACTTTTTTGAAAAAACTCATTATAATAAATAACTGATAAACTGAATGGTTTATCTTATTTTTAAATTGATAATATAAGGAGAGTCTATGAGTACAATACTCACTAAAAAAACTCCTATCATACAAAATGCCTACGTACATTTCTTTAAAAGAAAGTGGAAAAATGTGCGTTGGGTGATGACAGGGGCATTATTCGTTTTTCCATTGATGGGTTTTACAAATGAACTTTTGCTGAAAGATTTTTCAGATGTTTCTCACCTCACTTTGAATGGAGATGCAAAAACACTAAAAACTCAAGATGGCGTAATACTCCGGTTGACTTCTGCAAAGAGACTTGAATCTGGCAGTGTTTTTAGTACTGTCAAAGTGAAGACGACCACATTTAGTAGTTATTTCAAATTCAAAGTCACAGAGCCTGGAGGGGTACTATCGGGTGGTGATGGTTTTGCATTTGTAGTGCAGCCTGTTAGCTCGGATGTAGGGAGTCAAGGTGGTGGTTTAGGATACGAAGGTATCCCAAAAAGTATCGGGGTAGAATTTGATACTTGGGATAACAAAAAGGAAAAGGATCCACGAAATGATCCTGATGCTAACCATATTGGTATTAATATAGAAGGCGGTTTTAATGGACCAACAAAGTCTGTTTCTCCCGACTTTGAGAACGGTGAAATTTGGCATGCTTGGGTAGACTATGATGGTAGTCAAGTAGAAGTACGGGTTAACACAACAGGCAAGTGGCCTTCAAAACCTTTGTTGACGAGAAAAGTAAATCTCCCAAAAATTCTTGGGAATTCGACAGAAGCCTTTATAGGCTTTACCTCGGCAACAGGTGGTGCTTATGCTAATCATGATATTCTTTCATGGATGTACTTGGATAAATCGACTGAACCTGCACCTGATGTTGATGTTTGGATGGCTGATTCAAAGCGTGATAAAGGAGTAGAGCCCAATAAACGGAGTCGACGGTTTTGGCTTAGTCCTGATATTTGGACACGGAACAAAGAAGATGGTGTCGTCAGATACCAAAATGTAGAACGTGGGCAAGACAATTTTGTCTATGTCAATGTTAGAAATCAAGGTTCATCTGTCGCTAAAAACACGACTGTTGAAGTTTATCGTTCAATTCCTTCGCTCGGCAATCGTTGGCCCAAAGGTTGGGACTTAGTGGGTAAAGGTAATGTTGATAGCCTTGAACCCAATACTCATCAAAATGTCGCGATTCGTTGGAATAAGGAAGACATCCCCAAACCAGGTCATTATTGTTTTTATGTTCGTCTCGTGAACGAGAATGATCCGATGACTTCTAAAGAAATTGGTGATTCTTTGGTGAATACGCGCAAAAACAATAACATTGCGTGGCGGAATTTCAATGTGGTTGATTTGTTGAAGGATGTCACCAAAAGCTTTGAAATAAAAGTGCATAATACCAAAGAAAAAGATGTTGATGTTGACATTACATTTGGGGAAGAAAATCCTCCTCCTGATGAAACCACTGAAGAAGAAAAACCTTCTCACGAAGAAAGTAAAACTGTTGAGAAAGAAAGACCTTCTAAGACTATCGCTGGGGAAGAAGAACCCTCTCCTAAAACAGGTGAAATCACTGAAGAAAAAGAACAACCTTCTGAAGAAGATAAGACTGTCGTTGAAAAAGAAGAACCTTCTTCTAATGAAAAAGAAAAGCCTTTCCTTGATAATAAGGGTACAGATATTTTCGTTGAATTAGATTGTCCATTATACAAAAGTTGGCAAGCTTCTGGTGCTAAAGGCGTTAATTTGAAGGCAGTAGATGGCACTACGAAGGTCCAATTGCTGAAAACACCGGCTAAATTATTAGGTCTTCCAATGAAATCTGGTGAATCACATAATATCCGAGTACAACTTGCTGCATTTGAACCGACTGCTAAAACGGGTGAATATCAGTTTAGTACACAGCAGTGGATTGATGGAAAACTTGTGGGTGGCATGGATTATGCTGTCTCAACTAGAACACAAGATACTGATACCGATGGTGATGGTATCAAGGATATTGATGATCCAGACGATGATAACGATGGCAAAACCGACAGTTGGGAAATTAAAAATGGATTTAATCCACTCGATCCTAGTAATGAAGCTGTGAAAGTCAAAGCTCCCTTGTGTGAAGAACTCACGGAAAAACCGAAGGAAGAACCTAAAGAAGAACCTAAAGAAGAACCTAAAAAAGAGTTTACAACAGGTGCATCGTCTTGCAAGCAGCCTGTGGAGAAAAAACCAACGTGTTCCAGTACTCGTGCTCCAGTTCCAAGCATTGGCGAAGGTGCTATTCGTTGTGAAATGTCACCAGATATTGCATCGCCAACGATGGGTATGAAGGAAAGTACTGGGCGTTTTAGAATGATTCCTGGCACGAAGGAAGGAACCATTATGTTTGAAATGATTCCTAGTACTGGCGATTCATGTGAAAAGGTACGTTATGCGGATAACAGAGATGGCACAGTCACCGATAATGAGACAGGGTTGATCTGGTTAAAAAATGCTAATTGCATTGGCACAAGATATTCTAGCTTCGATAGAGATTGTTCATCGGGAGATGGTAAAGTCAGTTGGAACGATGCTCAAGCCTTTATTGAAGGACTGAATAGAGGACAATTCCCTGAATGTAGTGGGGAGCATAGAGATTGGCGATTGCCTAGTGTTCAGGAGTTGCAAAGCCTTGTTAATTATCGCTTTAACAATCCAGCGATGTCTAATGCGGCTGGCACAAAGCCTTGGCAAGAAAATGATGTATTCTTTGGCTTGAAAACAGATAGTTATTGGACATCTACTTTAGATGCTGCTACGCCAGATTTTGCTTGGCGCGTGAGATTTGACCGTGGATTGTTGTTCACGGAACAGAAATCTTATCCTTTCTATGTGTGGCCAGTACGGGGAAAAAGACAGACTTGCCCTTGTCCAATCAATAAGTAAAAGAGCAGCACAGTAACAAAGTACATTCAATCTGAAGTTTTCAATACCATGTTGTTTCGGGGGATTTCGCTGTGCGGATTTCTCGAAACTTCAAGAACCTGATGATCTAGAAACTTCAGATTGAATGCATTAGTGCAGAATCACTACAATTCCAATACCTTCCTTTCCGTCAAAGAAATCCGATCTTTCCAAAAAATCAAATTTCTCATATTTATCATGAAAAATGGCTATACGTAGAGACGCACGACCGTGCGTCTCTACATATCACAGTTTTTTTACAGGTTATCAATTGTATGGTTTGATGGTAGAGGAAATTAAAAGGTGGAAAATGTATAATGACAAAAGAACAAGAAACAATGACAAAAGAACAAGAAATAAAGCCATTACCAACTTACTTTAAATCTCTGACAGTTGAAAATATCAAATGTTTTAAAGGAAAACAGACGATAGATTTGTCGGATGGCAATGGCAAGTATGCACAGTGGACAGTTATTTTAGGTGACAACAATACAGGAAAAACTACGCTGTTGAGATGTTTGGCTGATTTAGAGCCTACATTATTTGAAACTAACACTAAAGAACACTGTCCTAATAATCTTTTAAGAGTGAGAAGACAGAAAAGAATAGGATTTTCTGAAAAATTTTTCTCTGTGAGTTGTTTTACATTGTGGGAAAAACCAAAGGGTTCTAATCAGTTTGTAACTGATGACAACACATGGGGATTCACTCAAAGTTCTTGGACTGGTATCAAATGTGGAAATAAAGATGGATTAAGTATTTGTGGATTAATTATTTATGGTTATGGTACTGCTCGAAGAATGGGTATTAGTAGACTTTCTGAAAAAGACAATGAAAGTAATACGGCCAGTCTATTTTCCGATGACATTACTTTAATTAATGCTGAAGAATGGTTGTTACAAACTGATTATGCTAATAAAAATGGTGTAACGATTGCTACATCCAGATTAGATAAAATCAAACAAGTTTTAACCAGTGGTATTTTGCCTGATGTTAGCGATTTTCGTTTTACCACCACTTCAGAGTTAAAAAGTTTTGTTGAATTTCAAACCAGTTATGGTTGGGTTCGCTTGGATACTTTGGGTTATGGGTATCAAACAATGATTGCTTGGGTGGTAGATTTAGCTAAGCGACTTTTTGAACGTTATCCAGATAGCAATAATCCACTTGCTGAATCTGCGGTTGTTTTAATAGATGAAATTGATTTGCACTTGCACCCCGAATGGCAACGAAAAATTATCCAATTTTTGACCGCACAGTTTCCAAATACACAATTCATTGTTACCTCACATAGTCCATTAATTGTACAATCCGCTAACAATATTAATTTGGTTTTATTGGAAAAAAAAGGTGAACAAGTCACGATTACTCAACCTGAGATAACTACTTATAAAGGGTGGACTATTGAGGAAATTTTATGTGAACTCATGGGCTTAGGCGAAGAAACACTGTCAGAGAGTTATTTAGCATTAATAAAACAGTTTGATGATGCGTTGGATAAAAATGATTATGCTAAAGCAAAAGAGGCTTATGATGAATTGGATAAAATTTTACATCCAGAAAGTAATCAACGAAAATTATTACGTATTTCAATGTCATCTTTAATGCCTTCGAGGGCATGATTTCATTAAATTAGAAGCCATACCTAACCAATGGAACTAGCCAATGAAGTAGTGCAACTGTTTATAGCGTTTCCCGATTGGATAAAGTACAACCTCCCCTAAATCCCCTCTTTAATTTAAAGAGGGGACTTGTACCAGATGCAATCGGGAAACACTATATAAACACTGTATTGCGTAATTCCTTTTTGGTTTTACACCTCGATTTTTCGATGGTATAGCGTTTCCCAATTGCGTCAGGTACAAGTCCCCTCCTTAATTTAACTAATCTTTACCCACAAGTACCCAGGTGTTTTTGGAGTCCAAACCTTCAGGTTTGTGTTTTTGGAGTCCAAACCTTCAGGTTTGTATTTTTGGAGTCCAAACCTTCAGGTTTGTGTTTTTGGAGTCCTTCGCTCCTGCCAAACCTGAAGGTTTGGACTCCATCGCGAACTGCCAAACCTGAAGGTTTGGACTCCAAAAGACGAGGTACTTGTGGGTAAAGATTAGTTAATTTAAGGAGGGGATTTAGGGGAGGTTGTACTTTATCCAATCGGGAAACGCTATATTTCAACAATTGGTTTCTTCTAAATATTTACGCGGTAAACAAAACATACTGTTAAAACCAGTATCCAAAATAGTTCGTAAAGGTATCCAGCTATTTTTTCCATAAATATATCATCAAGTAATGGCTCTAATTTTTCGTTGATAATTCCAGTAATCATTACTCTTCCTTTAACTTAACAGAAACATGACATGGATACGAATAAACAGCACAATAACCAATCCGTTTACAGTAAAATTTATCTTTAATGTTGAGGATATTTTTTTCGACCCAACATAACCGCATAAAGAACTAAAATAACATCGCCCCGTTTATAAATTGGATTTGTTTGCATCATAGTCGTCATAAATATTCATTTCTGGTTTTTCCCAATCTTGGGCAAATGTTGATAAACGGGTTCGCAAATCGATTGCATGATTTTTGTCAATGTTTCGGGTTTGCAAGTTTATCATTTTTGATTCAAGAAATGTGATAATTACATGAGTTGGTTCAAACATTCAATTTCATGTAATATTGTAGTTAAAAATTTTCAATTAATGTGAATCCGAAAAAAACAAATCTAACGCTGCTCTTTTTTATTCTGCTTTTTTGTCTTTTTTCCATGTTTCAAGACGTAAATCAGGTATTCTATTGATTTGATTTGAGATGACCAAATATGTCCACGGCTTTGTTTTCAAATGGTAATATCGCCAATTTTTTTGATAACATTTCGATGTTCTCAAGATTTTCATTGACATAATTTGATTGGTAAGCACCAAAATACAGTTCCGCTTGTGAGATGATCGAATAAGCAATACGCTCCAATCCAATCGCTTTTACCTTTTCCTCAATCTCTTGGTTACCTTTTAACTAATAAATAATCGTATCTGTATCAAATAGATGCATTATCATTGTAATTCCTCCCCATTGTTCTTGAGGCAATGATGTCATTGACAATTTCTGCCGCTTCCCGATCATCTTTCCAAATGCCACACAAACCGGAAGAATTCGTGGCTTTACGAGGCACGATCACATTGACTTTAATTCCCTCAGGCAATTGAATCTCGTCATCAAAAATTTTCACATAACCTGAGATACTAACATTTTGCATTGTGTTTATGTCCATTTTGTTATGCTCCAGTATAGATAACATGGGTTGATAAAAATAGGTTCATCGGTAGGCGCAGTCTAGTACTCTGTCAATCTTCTATTGACGGATTTTGGAGTCCAAAGCTTTAGCTTTGGCACAGGTTCTTCCGCAACAGTTTTGGATTCCACTAGACAAAACAACATTAACAATGTACTAACTCCATGCTTTTCATACACGTTCTTAAAAATATAAAAAAAACGATTTCGAGATAGAATTACCAGTCACCTTGATAGCCAAGAGTTAGCCAACGTATGATGGGTACGAACACACACATCTTGGTTAAATCACTATTCACTACTAAAAAACGCATATTGTCCCACTTGACAGGTATTATTGCGTAATTGCCTTAAAAGTTGTTCTGGCGTTGGGAGTGGGCGTTTGTTTTTTTTGAGATAGCTATTGAGTAAACCATGTAAGCCAGTTGCCGGTTTTTTGCATAACACCGCAACTAAATCATCACCGCCAAACGGTTTAGCGACTTTCATTGGGGGAAGACGATAAGGAAAATGCTTCACAATTTTTGGATCGCGGTATTCTGATAATGGATACAAAAATTGTAATTCTCCATCTCCTGCTAAGTTAAATAGAGTCAACGCATTTAAACCTCCCTGTTTATCGGTGGGTTCAATACTGAAATGCCGGATTTCTCCTTTTTTATAGGTTTTATTTCCATCACGCAAAGTAATGTTAATGGGTTTTAAGCGCATATTAAATTGTGTTTCTAAAACCTTCAATAAGCGTTCTTTATCTATCACCCGTTGCCACAAACTCAGCGCATTGTTTGGTAAATGGGTAACTTTGTCACCAGTATTATTAAATACTTCTGTTCCATTTTTTTCAACTTTAAATAATAAATCAAAGGTTTGCCATGAGTTGACAAGCTGTATATGGTTTAACCCAGGCATACGGCCATTTTCAATGACAATCGCAATATGAGAAGGATAAGGGGAGGGGGAAGTCTTTGAACGAGATATTTTCACTACGGATTGCAAGTCAGCACGCGGTAATAATTTTGGTCTTTGCATGTTATTCATGTGATTGCTGACTTTTTCTCGCAAAAAATGTTCAAGTTCATGACGTTCTAAATGTCCATTTTTATCACTGTCTGCTTTACCATTTAAGGCTTGTGCGAAAAACCAACTCAACGCACCATGTGCTTTGTTGTCTAATACCGTCTCAGGTACTTTTAATAACTCATGTTCGACTGCTGTGATTAATGTAACGTGCGGTAACGGTTTTCTATCATCACCGCGAGTAGGTAGTAATAATGCGGGCATTGCCAACTTTATATTCCAAAATCCACCACTGCGAAATTTGCCTGAAGGCCGTTCCGTTGAACGCACCATGCCACTGGAGTGACAGGCATCGACCAAAAATACAATCTTATAAGCATCCGCTTCCTGAAATAGTCCATAGATTTCATCGTCAGTGATGTAGCCTTTGGAACTGTCATAAACATTGAAGTCATGAAAGAGCAAGGTTTCATCTTTATGATCCTTTTCATCAATCGGATCACCGTCTGGTTTTTGTCCACCATGTCCAGAGAAACTTAATATCAAGGTGTCTCCTGGCTTAGCGTGTTTTAACATATCTTGCCAAGCTTTAAAAAAAGTGGCACGAGTTGCTTGATTATCAAGTAATACTCTATTATCAGGGAGTTGAACTTGGAGATGACGTAAAACATCCCACAATAAAAGCGCGTCATTGACTGCACCTTCGAGCTTGTTCACATGTTGATATTGGTTAATTCCCACGACTAAAGCATGTTGGGCTGCTAAAACAGGAATAGTCCATGCGAGAATTAATAATGGCACGAGTTTTTTAAGAATCATGGTTTATTCACCTTGGGTAAATGGTTGATAAAAATGGGAGGGAAATATAGACTTTCAGAAAATAAAAAATTTAAAGAAGTAACTGATTGATGATTTCATTTAAGGTACCATAAGCACTTTTGGGTTCAATTTTAGCAGATGGTAATTTAGTCGGATTTCTACCATGTGCTACCCAATCTCGATATTTTACAATTTGTTTGGCGTGTCCTAACAAAGCTATAGAAACTGTATCTTTAAGCATTTCCAACATATCATAAGGTTTCCAATATTCTACTTCAGTATAAAAATGTTCATACATAAGATCAGCTAAAGTGTCTGGAGAAACCTCTTCGAGTTTTTTACCTTTGACTTGCAAATAGTCTCTCATAAATCGTTCATAAGTTGCCCAAAGTGCTACAACAAACAAGTCATCAAGTTCGGTTTTACTTTGTTCGATAATCTTGCAAGACTCGATGGCTTGCTTGTCCATAAAATCTGTTTTCTTAAGCAATGCGATGAAATCGCTTGTCTTAATCGCTTTTTGGGACATTTTTAAACAATCTTGAATGGTTTTGTAAGCCGTCCAAATAGGGGGTAATGGGTTAGAAATCATAGTCACTCACCTGCGAAATAAGTTCGAGTAGCAACGTTTTATTGAAAAGATGTGCGCCCATTTTAGGTTGATTGTCTATCCAATACCAGCCATTAATTTTAATCCCTTCATAAATCTGAGGACGTGGGATTACAGCCCCTGCGGCTATTCTATTTTCCCCCTTGCCAATTGAAACCTTTAAATTTGTTGTTGCAGAAGCCATTAAAAAATAGAGTTCTTCTTGACTTAACCATCCTTTAATTTTAATTTCTCCTTCAGCGGCAATCACGCTTGCAGCAACGGGATAAATATCTGCCAATTTTTCACCTTGTAGGGTAGCCATTGATAACAAAGGTGCTTGATAAGTACCTATTGCCTCTGTAATATTTATCACTTGTTTAGTGATTTTGAACTCACCTGTGAACCAATTTTCAATATCAACAAACAGTTGGTGGACCCTTTCTAAAAAAAGCTTGATTTCTTGATTTAAGTCAATCGGTTGTTCATGTTTCACCAAATCATCTCTCATTGTTCTTGAGCCCATGATGTC
This sequence comes from Candidatus Parabeggiatoa sp. HSG14, assembly GCA_030378085.1. Classification (GTDB taxonomy): domain Bacteria; phylum Pseudomonadota; class Gammaproteobacteria; order Beggiatoales; family Beggiatoaceae; genus Parabeggiatoa. The sequence goes on along the minus strand of JAUCGK010000069.1, from coordinate 8,575 downwards.
ATTGACAATTTCCTCTGTTTCCCGATCATCTTTCCAAATGCCACACAAACCGGAAGAGTTCGTGGCTTGACGAGGTACAACCACATTGACTTTAATCCCCTCAGGCAATTGAATCTCGTCATCAAAAATGATGACGTTGTTTCTCACATAACCTGAGATACTGACATCTTGTGTTGTGTTTATGTCCATTTTGTTATGCTCCAGATGGATAACTTGGGTTAATAAAAATAGCTTTCTTGTCTAAAACCTAGGACTTGTTATCAAGATTTTGGTGTTGATAACTATTTCTGTCGGTATTGTAGTCAAAAGTCAACATCGGGTAGATACAAACGTACCCACGCAATAAAATTAGCTAAAAACGATAAAATTAGCTAAAAACGATAAATTTAATGACAAGTTAATAGAATAAAGCGTTTTTTCAACATCAAAAGCATCAAGATTGAACCAAATTTCGTTCTATCTTAATGTTCACAAAAACTTAGAAACTTTTATTTTATTTCAATAGTCATTGTAAGGTATCCAGCCATTTTTTCCTTCGATAAATATATCATCAAGCAATGGCTCTATCCATTAATTCGCTGACTCTAGCGAGTGCTAATTTATAGTCTTCTTCAGTTTTAATGGGTTTTATATTCATATTGTCTCCGCATCAATTGCATCATATTGTGAATGTGTGCCAATAAAGCAAATATAGACAACACGATAAGGATAATTGATTTTGACAATTAATCGGTAATCATTGCCTTTAATGTTAAATACCACCCTATTTTGAGAATGCTGGCATTACCAAATTTAGCTTTTACTTCTTGAGGTGTTGCCCAATCTGCTTTAAGTACTTCTTCATGCCATGAAAGTATGTCAGTTTTTTTTCCTAAATTTTTCTAGTATCTACCTATTTTTTTAAGTCTCTTTCCAAGGATTTTCTACTTCTATACCCAATTGATTAAAGTCATTAACATTTCTTGTTAGCACAGGATAACCTGACTTTTTAGAAACAGCTGCAATTAGCAAATCGGGCATTTTCTTTTTAATCCCTTGTTTTCTCCATGAAATAATTTGTTCCCAATGTGCCATATTGAGTGTTAACATTTTAAGGGAAGCAAAATATTCTCTGATTTCCTTTTCTTCTTTAGGTTTTATTTCTTGCCATCCTAAAACTTCAGCAAAAACGACTGGGGTTAAAACTGGAATCAGCTTTCCCTGGGCAATCTGAATTTTGAGATTAGCCAGTTCTCGTCTACCTTCTAGCAAGTAAATCCAAATATTTGTATCAAAAATGACAAAACGCATCGTTTATTCTTCCCGCATAGTATTTTGGAATTTTAAACCATCTGTTGATGAGGGAACTAGACCAAATAGAGAATTAATACTTGCTGATTTGGTCACTGGATAATAGTTATTGAGGCCATGAGAAATGAACTGTGTCACGAGTTCATTAGTGCCGATATTAAACAGTTTCGCCTTGAGTTGTAGTTGAGTTATTATTTCTTCATCAATTCCATCAATAGATAAAGTTGCCATGTTGACCTCCTAATTTCCTAGATATAATTCCACACGCTAAATGTTGGGAATTATGATTTTTTTAACCTATCAGGCAACGAAGTTGTGCTGTCGTTCTACCCAATCTAGGCTCGTTCTCAAAATTTCAAGAACCTTATCGGATGAGATTCAAAAATCATCATTAAATTGTCATACGTTGGTGCGCTGACAATCAAATTCCAATCAGTGACATCATACGCTGCTCTTTTTTATTCTGCTTTTTTGTCTTTTTTCCATGTTTCAAGACGTAAATCAGGTATTCTATTGAAATGTTTGATATTATTGGTTACTAATGTTAAGTTGTAGGCCAAAGCAATGGACCCAATCATGATATCTGCGTCCAAAATAATCAGGCCTTACTTTTTCAAATTTGATTTGAGATGACCAAATATGTCCGCGGCTTTGTTTTTAAATGGTAATATCGCCAATTTTTTTGATAACATTTCGATGTTCTCAAGATTTTCATTGACATAATTTGATTGGTAAGCACCAAAATACAGTTCCGCTTGTGAGATGATCGAATAAGCAATACGCTCC
>JAUCGK010000069.1:0-6399 GCA_030378085.1 Candidatus Parabeggiatoa sp. HSG14 | reverse complement strand
AATCCAATCGCTTCTACCTTTTCCTCAATCTCTTGGTTACCATTTAACCAATAAATAATCGTATCTGTATCAAATAGATATATTATCATTGTAATTCCTCCCCATTGTTCTTGAGGCCATGATGTCATTGACAATTTCTGCAGCTGGACGATCATCTTTCCAAATGCCACACAAACCGGAAGAGCTTGTGGCTTGACGAGGCACGATCACATTGACTTTAATTCCCTCAGGCAATTTAATCTTGTCATCAAAAATGACAACGTTGTTTCTCACATAACCTGAGATACTAACATCTTGCGTTGTGTTTATGTCCATTTTGTTATGCTCCAGTATAGATAACATGGGTTGATAAAAATAGGTTTCTTGTCTAAAACCTAGGACTTGTTATCAAGATTTTGGTGTTGCTGTTGATAACTATTTCTGTCGGTATTGTAGTCAAAAGCCAACATTGAGTGGGTACAGAACGTACCCACGCGATTGAGTGAACTAAAAGCGATAACTTAATGACATGCAATGCTCACTGCCTTATCTAGCTGAGATATAATCAGCCATTTTTTTGATGAACTTTGCTTGATCCTTTTACATAAGGTTATAAATAATAAGGCGATTTCACATCTTCAATCTTCATTTTTTCTACCTTTTTGAGGTTACGGAACAAAGTTGCGTTGATGTTCCTGCTAACTTATGATAATCCTAGTGTATGTTTTAAAGCAGTGTCAATTTTAGTCGTAGGAAGATGACCAATTATTCGGTCAATTTCAAATTCAGCAATGGTAGCAAGATTATCACTCATAACGACTGAATCAGTAAGTAATCCCGATAGTTTTCCTTCGGATGAAGAAAGCAAAATTTTTACCCTGCTCGGATGATTGGCACGAGATAAATTGCTGGTAATCATGGCAACAATATATTGGGATAGGCCAGTTTGGAGGTTATTCGCTTGAACAATTAAAGCAGGACGACGTTTAGCAGTCAATAAATTAGAATCAGGATAAAGAACTAAAATAACATCGCCCCGTTTATAGATTGGATTTGTTTGCATCATAGTCGTCATAAATATTCATTTCTGGTTTTTCCCAATCTTGGGCAAATGTTGATAAACGGGTACGCAAATCGGTTGCATGGCTTTTGTCAATGTTTCGGGTTTGCAAATTTATCATTTTGGATTCAAGAAATGTGATAATCACATGAGTTGGTTCAGATATTTTAAAGGGCATTTCAGCCAGTTCAACCCGACCATTTTGATATATGCCTTCAATACTTAGCATAATAAGATTCCCTCATTCAATTTCATGGTTATTGTAGTCAAAAGCCAATGTAGGGTGGGTACAGAATGTACCCACGCGATTGAGTTAGCTAAAAGCGATAGCTTAATGACATGCAATGCTTACTGCCTTACATAGCTGGAATATAATCAGCCATTTTTTTTGATGAACTTTGCTTGTTCATTTGTTAAATATTCCGGTATATCTTCAAGTTCCGCTTCTAAGGCATATTTTCTTAAATTATCTAAACATGCTGACAACAAAGCGAGTATTTCTCCAAAATAAGGCCCATCTTCAGGATTTGAACCCCATTCTTTTATATTTGTGAGGTTGTGCAACGCACTAATGCTGATACAGGTATTCCTAACAAGGGGTTGGGAATAAGAAAAGTTAGTTCTCTTCCCACCACTTTTGAGCCTTAACCCTGTCAAAGCTGGGTAATATTGCTTTTTGAATAGTTACGCCATTTAGTACAGGGAATCTGGTTTTAAAATCGGTCATATCTATTTCATATTGATCAGAAATTTCAATTTCAAATGTGCCACCAGAGAAACCCATAACTGACTGGTTAAGCAATGGGAAAACAGCCCCTGCTCTAAACTCTCCATCTTTTCGCTCGCGCACGGTGGCATCGACATGACCAAGATAAAAAACGCCAGTATTGTTTGATTTTATATCTACATGGAGAGGCGCAAAGAACGAGCCTCGTATGGGGAATATACCACTTCCTCCCGTTAATCCACGAATTACATATTCACCTTTCTCAAGTTCCATGCGAAGAAAGTAACTGTTGCCACTTTCTGGGGTGCCTGTCACGAATTTTGCCTTATCATCAATTGCGAAGTTAAAGCGATCACTATCATCCTTTGTATCTTTTTTTTCAACATTTACGCTATGAAGTTCTGGCTGATAAAACGTTGCATATAAGTTCTTCAATGTAGCCGTCATTAGAAAAATTGGTTTTATTTTACCCGGAACAGTGTCTGATTCATCTTGGAGAGCCATTTTTGTTGTTGCACATCCTGTCATAAGCAACACAAGAAAGAATGTGGCAAAAGCCAAATACCGCTTGTACATTTTATTCCTCCATTAAGATGTGGTTGTGGTTTATTTTAACTAAAAGTAGACATCCGTTCTAAAATGCATTAAACTAAGCCTTGCATTAGTGTCTTTAATCCAAACTTCACGACTTGCAACTCATCATACACAATATCAAAATTTTGTAGTATAATACACGAATTGAGTTTGGTAAATGAGTTTATGTTATCAAGCATGACTTCCTCATTACCCACATTATGCGATGCAAAGTATTATGAGTATATTTTTTCTGATTATAACGGATTTTGGGGAAGGGCAATTTTATTGGTTAAGGTATCAATATAAATAATTTTTAAATTTTCAATGATAAATTGTGCGTTCAACAGACTTAAATTATAACTTATTGTTCTCAAATGAAAATAATTATGTCATCCTTGGTTGATAAGCTTTATTTCATGACACATTCATTTAACAAAAACGTTTTTATTAAGACGACTATGCTTTGAAATTAAGGTATCCCCAAAATCTGTTACAATCAGGTTAGGCTTGATATACCATTTAAATCAATCTAAAAGATTGAACATAATGGGCTACCTTTCTAAGCCGCGACACCTTGTAATTGCTTGGTGTTATAAGGTCGCCACTTTTACGCAAATAATGTACCTTATTTATTTTTGAAAAAATACGCTATTTCAATATGTCTTAGCGGGCACAAATACTGCGATTGCAAGAAATATGCTATTTAAATTTAAGCGAAAGTACAGTATTTATTTGTCGCGGTTTAGACTGGTAGCCACATAATGTAAAGTTTCTAGGAGGTAGTTTGAAAAAACATTTTTTATTCGTTGCCATTCTCATAGCATCGTTGCTCATGCTAACACGATTGGCAATTGCTGATTCTTTCTTTGTGCCACGAGCTACACATGGTATTATGAATTATAAGTATAAGCAAGAATTTGGAGAAGTATCATTGGATGCTTCTTTCGTACAATCTTTGGGTGCAGGAGCAACATTATTTTATTCCAACACTGGATTTTTTGTTGATGGCTACACGCAAAAAACATACAATGGTGAATCTGAAAATAAATATACAGGCAGAGATATAACCTTTGACTTCAATGAGTTAAATATATCTGCAGGTTATAAATTTACAGAATCTATGTCACTGTTTGCTGGATATTTAGAAAGACGAATCAATTTTGATTTTGAAATACCTAGTGTCGGGAAAGCGGTCGCCGCAATTAGTCATGAAGCACATGGACCTTTTATAGAAGCAACATATACATTACCTTTAAGGGTAGGTGTATTTTCAGTAAATGTTGGTTATGCATCTTTAGCCATTGATAATAATAATATCTTTACTTTCAACAATAAAGAATTACCAATTGCTAATTTTTCAGGTAGCTCAGTATTTGGTGCTTCTGATGCTATTACTGTGGGAATAGGTTGGAGTATCCCACTTACTAAAAATCTCAGTTACAGTTTGTTCTTAAACAGTTATAAATATGCTACTGACCAATTTGAAGAAAAAGCTCTTGGATTTGGAGCAACTTTTAGATATCAATTTGGTTTTGGGGGTTCTAAATCGAATACTTCTAATAAGGTTCCTCAATGGTCCAGCAAAACCTATATGAAAGGATGGTAGTATCTTGAGCATTGCTGTAACCTGGATGGAATGAAGTGTGCCTATCTTAGTTGAACTGGTTGACCGTCTCGAAACTTGACGCGGTCACCATTGGCACTGATATAATTACCATTAGATAATTTACCATTCCGAAATTCTCCCTCAAAGCGGTCCCCCTTAAAACTACCACTATCCTGTCTAAGAAATCCTCGTCCATGTGGTAAGCCACGATGAACTTGCCCTTTATAATACTGAAATTGTCTTCCATATCGATACTTTATTAAAATTCCTTTCCCTTGTGCAATGCAATTTACACATTTACCAGACCAAGTAATTTCATCATTGGGAGTACGATCAGTACTATTAACTTTACATCCTGTATTTCTATCAGCTATCCAATTTTCAGAAGCTTTTTGATTCAGACATCCAAAATAAAATGATTTTTTTAATGAAGAACTATATTTAGGCTCTTGCTGTCCTTTACTTTCTCGTAGAACATCATCAGCTACTTGCATAAACACATCTTCTACGCGCGTATGGTTTTGCACTGCCATTTTAAGGGCAGCAACTAAAGTACTTATGTATAAACTATTTTGATTATTTTGCTCTAGAATTGTTTTATCGGCTTCTGTCGGATAAGCAATACAAGAACCTTGGAACGATACATGAGCTAAACCAATCTTCTTGCCAAATTTTGGATAAGGACTATCACGACTAGCATCCAAAATAATGATATTCAATTCATTTTTAACCTTTTCTAATCTTCTAAAGAGACTAGTATAAACGTCAAAAGTTTCTTCTTCCACATCTATTTCATCTATTTCATTCTCCATGTCGGCATTAATAGGTAATAGATAATTTTTTCCATTCAATTGCATACCATATCCTGTGAAATAAAATAATCCTATACCATGCGTCTCCCGTAAACAATCGCGAAATTCGCGGGTAATTTTCCTCATGGCCTTTTTATCTAGATCAATCCTAAAAATCACCCTAAAACCAATCTCTGTCAGCACTTCTTTCATTGCGTTGGCATCATTAATAGGTTGCCAAATCGTTCCTTTGGTATATTTACCATTGGCTATTAATAATGCTATTTGATCGGTAGATTTGAGGTTTGATAAGCTACAAGAGGCATAGCCTTGTTGGAAACATAAACCTATTAAGCAAAGAATGTAAAAAGTTGGTAATAAGAAAAAACGATTGTAGTAGGCATTTATCATGGCTAAGTTAAACTGTTTAAGAATGTTGGGATAGATTGCATTAACTCAACCTACTTACTTTACTTGTACAGAATTTGTTCTACGCACAGCTTTGACTAGCAATGCTAGCCAATTATGTGCATGGAACGCACTCTATAAAACACCCAGTTAATGATATATCTATTAACTGCCTAAAAACATCCCCCAATACAAAATGGTTTTCTAAATGAAGCTTGATACCAAGGTTCTTGTTTTCCATTACTTTTGTCTACAACTGGACTTTGTACTTCCATAAACACATCTTCTATACGCTTATGTTTTGCGTTTTTCAATGCATCAAGCAAATGAGAAGTATACAAACCATTATAACCATCACCATCTGAAGCAGCTTGTCCCGGCGCGGCGGCAAAGGCAATCAATGCACCTCTTGGACTTTCCATTCGTGCCAACCCACGAGGCGTACCTCTTTTCTCACCTTTATATGGATTATTACGGCACGCATCCAAAACAAGGAGATTTACTCCCTTGTTCACATCCTTCATCATAGCCAACACGTTTTGAGCCGAAATCGCTTTTTTTTGCAGTTCATCTTCCCCATTAATATCATTATTGACAGGGAGGAGAAAATTTTCTCCGTGCACTTGAGCACCATGCCCGGAAAAATAAAAGAGTGCAATCCCATTTGGAGATAACTTGTTTTTAAAATCTTCAACAACATTCTTCATAGTCTGGTGATCCAAATTGGTTGCACGAGTAACATGAAATCCCAAGTTGAACAATGCGTCAGTCATGGCTTTAGCATCATTGACGGGGTTTTGTAATGGTGAATAATCGTAGTCACCATTGCCAATCACCAAAGCTTTTTGTAGGCTGTTGGGAACAGGATGTTGTACTATTTCTGATGGTATTGTTCCTGTTTCATTGATTGTTCTTGGCTTGATTATTGAATCGTTGTCAATTGGTGTATTTAAATCTGTTGTCTGAGGAGATTGACAGCCGCCAACTAACAACGCGATAACAAAAAACGTAAGTATTTGTTTCATAATAAACCTCTCCTAATTAAAGTTAGAAAAAAACTGCCCACTGGCAGCAGGGCGCATTTCTCTTTTCCGGATTAATATAACTACTAGGATTACTTATAATCTGATGTTACGCAGATAGCTTCCAAACTGGAGTGCAAAATTGAGGACACCCCCCTAACCCCCCGTACACAGGGGGAAGTCCCAAAATAGAAAAATTAAAGCAAAGTGTCAAATGATGTTTGGTTCCA
>JAUCGK010000391.1 GCA_030378085.1 Candidatus Parabeggiatoa sp. HSG14 | reverse complement strand
TGACTCTTTCTAAGTCATTTATTTGCTCTTTAGTTAGCTTCGATACAAATTTTACGGGTATTTTCATTTTTTGACCTATTGGTAATTAGTTTTTTAATTCCTTCATTATATCACAAAACTTGTGCTTTAGTACTTACCATAAATTTTTGGTGAACTTCTACGTGAGCAAAAATATAACATATTTTTGAAATTTTAACAAGATTTTAATTCGCCCCCAAATCCGTTATAATGAGCATGATTTGGGAGACAAATAGTAGATTTCGGATTTATCAAAGCCTCTTTTGTAGAAGGTTTTATAGATACGGTTAGAAATGGCTTCTGTAGTATCCCAAAGTGAATTTGTGCAGTGAATTTGTGCTTTGTGCCCCACCACCGGCGATTATGATAGTGGCTCGTTTGCCAGTGAGCAGGGCTTCGCATTTTTCAGTATTAATTTGGATACAGACTTGGTTTTTTGGTTGAAAGTCACCGCCTTCAGTCCCAACCCACAGCTTATCGCTACCGTTGTTTTCTAGGGCATTAATATTGTTGAATGGCAACCCCGAATTGTCTGTCGTATAAACCGTCCATTCGCCACTGACACTGAGGTAAGCCAAGCCTTCATCAGTCCCAATCCACAGCCCACCGCTACCATCGCTTTCTAGGGCCCAAATCCTGTTAGAGGGCAAGCCATCTAAATTTGTAAACACCTGCACTAATTCTCCAGTGCTTGCATCACGTTGTTCAAGTCTCCCATTTGTACCTACCCAAAGAGTTTCACCATCCTCTGACAAAGCCAGTGCAGTAATGTTACTCCGATTAGTAAACACCTCCCAAGTAGCATTTTCTAATGAAACCAACTGCTTAGGTATCACTGTAATCTTGACAAAACCTACATTGCCCTCGCCATCAAATACAGTTACCACATCTAAACCAGCCTGTTCAGGGACAATGTAAGTCACTTCGTTGCCAGTACCTTGAATGCGCCCTTTAGTAGGATTCCATGTTATCTCGCCGCTGGTGTCAGAGACAGATAAGGTGATTTGTTGCCCTATTTCAACAATGGGCGTGGCTGGCGTAAAAACTAAATCCGCCGCTTGTGCAAGGCTCGAAATCAGGAGCCAGAACAGCCCGAATAACATACGGGTTCGGTGTTTTAAGATAATACTTTGAATAGTCATAATTTTCTCCGTTTGTGATTGAGGGTAGTGAGTACAAGGAATTGATGAAATAAACGAATAGAAATTGCATAAATGCTATGTTAAAAAAATAATTTTTTTTAACATTAAAAATTCGTTTATTTCGTCAATTCGTTGTACTCGATACACTACATCTATAATCAACACCCAACAATATGGATGGTTTTCTTAGCGACTGATTTGGTTTGCCAAAAAATCTTTTTGTCCCATGAAATCGTTTTTCGTCTATCAAAAACTATGAGCCAACCTTCGGAGCAGTCCAGTTTATCCATGTAACCCACTATTTGATCCTGCCCTTCTTTATAGGTTTTGTCTCCATAGCGTAATTTCAGTTCAACCGGATAACGGTTTTGTTGGTAATGGACACATAAATCCAACCGCCCCTTTCCTGATGCCATCTCGCGTGAAATTCGTCCGCCACTATTAACTATCCGTTGCAAAAACGCTTGCATCACCAAATGGGGAGCCGCTTCTCGGTACTGATACCGATTAACCCATATTTCACTATTTTCCCGCCAAAATTGCTGAAAATCGGAAAGTAACTGTTTCATATCTAGTTTTCCATTAGTGAGATAACTGGGTTTGAGAACAGAAACTTCATCAAGCTCCTTTTGAGTGCGAAAACTGAGGGTACGAATAATCACCTCCCCATAAATGGGATTAGAAGGCACAATATGGTTGTCCTTTTCCCGCAATAATCCCAAATCAAGCACATATTGATAATCATCATCCAGCAAATCATAGCGTTGACTATCACCAATCAATACAGGTTCAACGATTTTTTGAACTCGTTTCTCTTTTAAGCGTTCCATCAGACTATCAATATGCGTATCGCGTCGCAGAATGATGGTTTGTATTGCTTGTTCAACATGCTTTACGTGAATGGTTTTTGAAACATCGTTGGCAAGAATCTTGACCACAA
>JAUCGK010000390.1 GCA_030378085.1 Candidatus Parabeggiatoa sp. HSG14 | reverse complement strand
ATAAGATTGTGCCAAATGAATGGAGTGACTTTATCTTTAAATTTAACTTTAAAATCAGTCAGATAACTATAAAATTTTATCCTTTCTTATAAGCAATCCCTGTAGTTATATAGCTGGAAAAACTGGAGTATCAAGATTTAGACTTTGGAAACATAGTGCGTAACATCAGTTAAATTACTTTAATAATACCTTCGCCAATTATCCTACTAAATAAGTGGGCTATTGCATGATATTACTTTAATTTCAAACGGTTGCCTTATTATTAAACCCAGTGAATCTTATTTTAAATCTCGTTGATTTTTAAGCATTTTTGTAATAGTTGAATTTAATACTCAAGATTTTGGCGAAAGTATTATTAACTATGACTATATTGTTTTATCAATCATCAATACTTGAGAAAATTGCTCTATTAACTCAAGTATATCAACCTTATACCATCGAACACTTATCCAAAAAATAAGACTTAGTAGAAGTAGTAAAAGTAATACACTCATCTGCCAACGCAATGCTTTTTGTTTTTTTTTCTGCTTTTTGAAAGTATTAGGTATTTCAACAACTAAGGCAGTCGTATTGTCTTGAGCTGGTTTACCCTTTTTTTGAACAGCACTCAGTAATTCTTTTACTAATGTTTTAGCCGGTAAAGGTTGATTTAAAAGTTTGCCTATTTCTAATTCAGACAACGTAAGGATGCCGTCACTGGCTAATAAAATACGATCCCCTGGATATAATTTTAAGGATATTGATGATTGATCAATCATTTCAATGGGTGTTCCTGCAAGTGCAGAACGTAGCATATTTCGATCAGGATGAATTGCGGCTTCCTCATGCGAAAGTTGACCCTGTTGTACTAACATTTCTAAAAATGGTTTCATGGAATGATCGGCATTTAAACGATGCAAGTGTTTTGCCCTGTAAAGCCATAAAGGGGAGTCACCTATACTAATCCACTCCAATTCCCCTTTATTAATGGCAACCCCAACCAATGTACAACCCATACCTCGTAATTCTGGTTTTGACTGTGCATCTAGGGCTAGTTGGTGATTAGCTTTTTGTAATGCTCTATAAAGTCGTACAGCTATCTTTCCTGAGACAGCATGATAAGTGTTGATAAAGGATTGAGTGGCACAACGGCTGGCATAGTCACCTCCTCGATGTCCCCCCATACCATCAGCTAAAACCATCAAGAAGTCGTTAGATTTGTCATTGTAAAATTCAAAATAATCTTCTTGATAATGACGTTCTCCTTGAATACAATCACCCGTGTAATCTTGGTCAATGATTAAGAATTGTTTTGCCAATCTAAATTTTCTCCACAGCCTAAAAATGCACAGTAGTTTTTAAAAATAAGAAATAAAAAATGAAAAATTGAGTGTAAAATAGTGTTATAATGCTGGATTTCATACAATTATTAATGCGAATGGCAAAAATATATTTTCTGATGAAAATCCGCTATTCGCGTACCGAAAATTTTTACGATTCTTCATCTTGTTTAGTAAGTATCGTCAACAATTGATGTACACTGGTCTGATATTTTCCAAGTAGTAGTGGTTCATCTACTTTGACATAATCTTTTATTATTCGTTTCCATTGTCCATTCTGTTGATGATATGTACCATTTTTACTGTTACAATCAACAACATAATAATTATCACCGGTATCTTCAATGAGTTCTAAATGAATACCACTCACCGTTCTCTCAGGATCCGTGATGGTAATGTCAACTTTTGAGTTGCTACGGCCCACTAAATACTTTTTCATTATTAATTAACTCAGCTAAAATTGTTGGAGATATTCTATTTACAATTATTGTGATGATACGTTCTCTACAAAAGCTTGGCATGGTTCAAAAATAGCAATAAAAGGGTAACATGGAGTCCAAAGCTTTAGCTTTTGAACGCCTAAACCTAAAAGTTTGGACTCCAGCGTCCCTACATTTGAATGTTACCCTGAATTGAACCATGCCAAAAGCTTTGATAAAGCTTCACAGTTCAATACTGAAAAATTTAGTACTATTAAAATTCAGTGATTGGAATATAAATTAATCATCTTGAATATTATTCAAATGCTATTCGCTAAATTAACGAAAGTATATAAGGTTTTTAGTTTATTATCTTTA
>JAUCGK010000389.1 GCA_030378085.1 Candidatus Parabeggiatoa sp. HSG14 | reverse complement strand
ACAGGGGGAAGTCCCAAAATAGAAAAATTAAAGCAAAGTGTCAAATGATGTTTGGTTCCACCCGTGTACGGGGGGTTAGGGGGGTGTCCCTAAAATTATTTGAAGTACAGTGCGTAACATCAGTTAATAATTGTAATCCATGAATTGTCCTGAACACGCTACCAATTTTTATATACAGGGAGCATCAGGGTTTGGGAGATATAGCAGAACCACGCTTACCGAAAATTGCACTACCAACGCGCACATGTGTTGCACCTTCTTCAACCGCAATTTCAAAATCACCACTCATACCCATTGACAATTCTTTTGCCTTTAACTCTGGTAATTCTCTATTTAACCATTCGGAAAGTTGATGTAAACTTTTGAAAATATTGCGGATAAGCTCTTTTGATGCCTTGAAGGGAGCCATAGCCATTAAACCATGAATATTTAGGTTTGGCAAGGCAGCAATGGTTGTAACCGCTTTTAAAAAACTATCACGTTGTTGCTGATCATTTTCCCAATCGTCACAACTAAAACCACCTTTACTTTTTTCACCAGAAACATTAACTTCGATAAATACAGGTAATATATGATCCAATTTCTGCAACTGTTTTGACAAATGTTCCGCAATTTTCACGCGATCAACCGCATGAAAACAATGTGCATATTCTGCCACAATTTTGCTTTGGCGGGTTTGCAGATGACCAATAAAATGCCATTGCAAGTCTTTTAGATGACTCAGTTGGATAGCTTTTTTTGCCAATTCGTCAGCACGATTTTCGCCAAAATGACGAATACCCGCTTGGTATGCAACAACAATATCTTCAATAGGATGAGTTTTGCTAACGGCAACCAGTGTAACATCGTTACTAGAACGATCCACACGATCTGTGGCTTGTTGGATACAATTTAACACTTCTTCGATTAACTGATTTTTATTTTTCATTATTAATTTTTTAACTATATTAATTTTTTAACTATCACATGGTTTATAGTGTACAGAGAACAGAATTAATTTTTTAACTATCACATGCTTTTATAGTGTACAGAGAACAGAAATACTCAGACTGTTGATAAATCCGATTATAATCAATTAGTTAAAAAATAAGCGAAAGTACTGATATTTCTAAGATATAATATGATGTTCTTAAACATGGTGACAGTGTCAAAATTGCCATTGGTGATGTAGCAGGACACGGCTTAGAAAGTGGTGTGTTGATGTTTAGTAGGTAGCTGTTCGTACCGATAACTGATGTTACAGTATCTGAAACCTTCCTTAATCTCCTCAACCGGGTTATTTATGATAATGAACAACACATGAATATGAGTAAGCTAATAACGCTGTCTTTGCTGGATTATAGGATTTATGTGGGCAACACGAAGAAATGTTAGTGGTACGTAAAGGGGGATACGTTGAACGAATTGATACTATTCAATTGAGTTTTATGATTGGCATCAAACGAGATATTAGCGATCTCATTAATAAGCAGGAAATCGAGTTAAAACAAGGAGATGGAATCGTTTTGTATTTTGTATACTGATGGAATTACTGATGGACGAAACCAGAAAAATGAATTTTATGGGTTAGAACGCTTATGCCAAATTATCAGTAAAAAGTGGTCTCCTTTACATATTTGAAAAAAACTTAAGTGGATTAAGAATTAGGCTACCATATAGCGAAATCTACCATTTTTCAATTAATACGATAATCATTTTTCATTAATAAAACGATTGTTGTCGGTTTTTCGGGTTCTTAATGTGCCGATATTGCTGGTTTTTTGGTCATAAATTTTTAGACTCCCCTGACAACTCATAAAATAGAATCTCATGTAGGCAGGTTGAATTAAGTTATTTGATGGACATTACTGTTAAATTATTTTTATGCGATAGTATTCATTTTTTTCACAACCACAAACTAAATAAGGGGTTACCTTAATTAATAATTTTCGCCAAAATCTTGAGTATTAAATTTAACTATAACTATTACAAAAACGCTTAAAAATCAATGAGATTTAAAATAAGCCTCATCAAGGTTAAAAATACGGTAATTGGTTGAAATTAAAGTAATATCATATAATAACCTAACTTGTTCAATAGGATAATTGATTAAGGTATTGTAAAAACAAATATGATGATTGGCTTATT
>JAUCGK010000388.1 GCA_030378085.1 Candidatus Parabeggiatoa sp. HSG14 | reverse complement strand
ATTGGAGAAGCCTGAGTTTAATTCAAAGAATCAAAATCTGTCATGATTCCCTTATTTGCTTCCGTTAGTTATAATATTATGTTTTTACTATTGTTTTTTACAACGCAAATTACCAGAGAGCCAAAAAAACGACATCCCGTCATCGTCAATCTTTCGTCTTCGAGATTCGATTGATTAACAACGGGCGAGTTGTTATGTTACATTGTATTCCTTTCTATGTCAACCTTATTTTTTCCAATTTTTTTAAACCGTAATAAAAATAGGGAGATTACCTTTCATTGAGTCCAAAGCTTTAGCTTTGGGCATTCCAAACCTAAAGGTTTGGACTCCAATCTCAATACATTTCATATTTAAACCTTGATGCCAAACCATGCTACCTTCTCAAAACATAACAAATCACCTACTTGTTTGGTTTATTATTATTAAGGTGCCAGGTATCAGGAAACCCAATTAAGAGGTGCCAGAGGATTGGAAGACTAAGAACAAAACCAAGACCAAAGAAAAAGGCATTCCCAAATACATGAGAATGTCTTGTTGACTTAAGCACGTAGGTTGGAGTGAGCTTGCGAACTCCAACATCCAAAAGTAAGAACCCTAAGATGTTGGACTTCCTATCGTCAGTCCAACCTACGCTCTCTATTCATCTTTAGATTACGTTTGTTTGGCTTGCAAATCATTTAAGATTTGGGTTGGGGTTACTGCATTTAATAGCGTTTCCCGATTGCGTCAGGTACAAGTCCCCTCCTTAATTAAGGATTTAGGGGAGGTTGTACTTTATCCAATCGGAAAACGCTATATCGCAGTCCACGAAAATGTTTTTCATAATTTGTAACGCTCCACTAAATATTCAAACCGCAAATCCTGTTCTGCATTATTTTTAGCGTGAGCTATTCCTTTAAATTTTCCCCGCCACCGCTCTGAGAATGTTTTTGGTTTGTTACTATCAGAGGAATTGAGTGGCCGTAAAAAGATAAGCACATCCAATTCAGTGTTGGTGAGTGCGGTGGGTACGTTCAACTGCAAATTGCCATCTGCACCCACACAGGAACGTAACGTAATGTTTTGCATAAATTTATTTTCCTTAAAGTTGAATTAGCGAGCGTAAGGCGGGTAGAACGATAGCGAAACCCACCATCCTCTGAAAAGCCTCTGCTACCATAATGCGGTTCTTGTCCCACCCCGTTTGTTAGCATCAATAAAAGGATGATTTTTTACCAGATGAAATTAAGTAAGCGGCTGCCATTTCATATAAATCCGGATGTAAATATTCTCCTCCAAAAGTACTACATGGCATGTTGATAGCGGACTCTAAACCTTTGTTATCACGTAGTCCATAACTACCACCATATAATTCAATTGACATCCGATGCGTTGCAAGAATTTCCTGTCAAAAACTCAGGTTCTTTCATTTACTTGCTAATCTTTCAAAAGTTTTACGGTAATGTGAATCCATCCATTGATGAGCATTAGCCAATTTCTGCGTTCGTACTGTTTGAGTATCTTTTTGAGTCTCTAAATTGACAATGGCTGATTGGATTTTATTTATTTTATTTTCAATGATTTGCATATCTAATTTTAGGGTTACAGAGCGATTTAATCTTTGTAATTGATTGTGTAATCTATGCCATGTTTCTTGCAAAACCTCAAAATCTTGACCTAACTCAATTATTTTGTCCATTGTGTACTCCCTGGGATTTCAAACTTTTTCTAGCTTCTATAAAAATTGTAACGTTTTTTTTAGATAAAATCTATAAAGGTTTTAATATCATCTTTAATATGCCCAGCCGGAATAATAGAGGACTGAGGATTTTGGTATCCACGATCCCTCCCTCCTATTGGTTGATAAACGCATGAAAATTTGATTTGTTATACTCAAAAATAGTGTGGTCAATAGGATATAACTTTGAAAAAACAATATATACTCCAAACGTTCAAATTTTCGGATTTAATACCTGCCAGGTTTTGGAAACCTGGCAGGTCTGGCGGACGTTTTTAGTCTATTTTCATAATCCGAAAACTTGAACGTTCAGAGTATATCAGTGACTTAAAGTTTATTGATAAAATTTTAATTTTCGTTTATTTCATTATCAAATATATGAATTTTTAGATGAACGGTTAAAATTAACTGACCAATGGTATATTCTCAGTG
>JAUCGK010000411.1 GCA_030378085.1 Candidatus Parabeggiatoa sp. HSG14 | reverse complement strand
ATCCCTTATTATATACAATCCTTGTAGTTAAGGTTTTTTTAAAATCCCTTATTATATACAATCCTTGTAGTTAAAGGTTTTTTTAAATCCCTTATTATATACAATCCTTGTAGTTAAGGTTTTTTTTCTGAAAAATCAAAAAAAAAATCAAGCCTACGGCGTAAAAGAAAAGAGTATAAAGGGTAAAAGTATAAAGGGTAAGAGGGTAAAAGGGAATAGGTTAATTAGTCCGCGCAACCCGAACGAGACGAAAACTAACACTGTCGCTACGGTTGTCTGGGTTGTCCCTACGACGGTTGTAGGTACGGGAGTTGTTGTTCCTGTTCCACGAGCCACCACGCTGCACTCGGTAACGGTTATCTGCACCCTCCGCCCAAGTTTTACCATCATTGGGTGCATTTGTATAGTCTTCGTGCCAACCATCTGCAACCCACTCCCAAAAATTACCTCTAGTATTATGCGAACCAAAGATATTCGCACTAAACGCTGTTTGTTTTCTATCCCAAAGACTCCCAGTTATTGTACCCGCACGGGCTACATATTCCCATTCCGCTTCAGTCGGCAAGTGATATTGTTGACCCGTTTGCTGACTTAACCATTTGGCATAAGCCACTGCATCATGCCAAGTAACCTCAACTATCGGGCGATTATCGCGTCTACCGCGTCTCCAGCCATGGTCTTTTGTTCTACTTGTGGCACTAGCAAATTTATCATATTCGGCAAAAGTGACTTCGTACTTGCCCATTGCAAAACGACTGATAGACACTTGATGCACTGGTTTTTTACTTCTACCAGCATCCTGAATATCTCCCATCTTAAAAGAACCCGCGGGAATCCATACCATTTCTGGTCCCAAACTGCCGTCTTTTAAACGGTCTCGGAAAGTACTACCTGTGCTTAGGTTTTTATCCATCACTAATTGATCAACAGTTTTCTTTAGTTTTTGATTTTCTTCACGCAACTGTTGAACCTCGTTTTGTAATGCCAGGTACTTATTAAGTGCCTCGGTAACGTCTGGGTGACTTTTTTGTAGATCACCGACTCTTTTATCAAGACAGGCAATAATCTCATAAGGCGTTTCAAAGGCTTGAAGACAAGCGGTTTCTTCCGCTACAACCATCGGGGAAATCATAGCGAGCGATAATAAAACGCTCGTATATTTTTGTCCCCTTTCCTTGCTTTGCAATTTCATTTTTTACCTCTTTGTGGGAATCAAAGTCTGCCCATCAAATAACAATCTTAAATCGGTTGCTTTTCGTTATTCAATCAACACTCTATTTCACCTTAACTCCAAATCACTGATAATTGTTTCTCTTGTTGAGCATAGTCACGCAGACATAAATGGATTAAGTTTTGATTAAACACATCATGTATGGGGGAGCTTATGGCCGCTTTCCTCTGGCTCTTGCCAGTCTTCGATATCCAAATTAGGCACTCGGGAAAACTCGCGAGTATTATGAGTAACAAGGGTAACATTATGTGCTAACGCAATGGCAGCAATAAGTAAATCATTTGGGCCAATGAGATTGCCATTTTTTGTCAGAAAAGCGCGTAATTCACCATAAATTTCTACCACATCATCATCAAATGGTAAACTTTGAAAATGGTCCAAAAATTTTTTTACCGTTGCCAAGGCATGATCAGGATTGCTACTACGAAAGGCTCCAAAAAAAAGTTCAGCCCTTACCACTGAACAAACTACAATTTCTTGCGGATTGTGTTCAACAAATTTAGTTGCAACTGTAGGATTATGGCCGCGTAATAATTCAATACAAACATTAGCATCCAAAGAATAACTCACCACAAAACCTCCCTTTTTTCGTAATCACCTTCGCTTTCAATCGCCGGAAAATCGGGCAAACAACCGACAAATTTGTCAAAAAAATCGGTTGGCCAAGCAGATTGTTCATTAGTGATTTTAAAATCCTCGTGCATAAGGCATTTTGCTTTTCCTTGTTGTTTGATTGGTGTTTGTTTTAAGTTCAAACGATGTTTTAAAAACAACGCAAAATTAAGAATTTCTTCAAGCTTTTCAACTGAAATAGTCCGCATTTCTTGTAACAATTGATTTTCAATTTCAACACGAGTCATCGAATTTCTCCTTTTTAACAGATTAGAAATGACGCAGGATTAAGTTCTATAATATCTCATCTTCGTAATCGCTTTCGCTTTCAATAGTTTTTAATTTAGCAAACAACGACAAATTTGTCAAAAAAATCAGCTAACAAAACAGATTGAATTTGAACGTCTGTTATTTTAAAATCCTCGTGCATAAGGCATTTTGTTTCTTTGTGGACATTTTACGATTGGGATTGTTTAGCCCATTTTTTGACAGATTTAACACCTCACCGCCAGAAGACCTGTCAGGTTTTGGAAACCTGACAGGTATTACAAGGTTTCGGGAAATCCGCTTCGCTCCATTCCCGAAACAACCAGAAACGTACTTTACTCAATCGGGAAACGCTATAAATCCGAAATCTTGAATGTCTAATTTGAACTAGCCCTCAACAGGCGCACAATAGTAAAATAACACGCCAGGCATCAGAGCCGTGAGCTTTGCTACCAATGTTTTACATTTGGGAATATCGCGGTAGATGGTAGTTGTAAACTGAGGATAAAGAGCAGCCAAACAACTATCAGCCTCTTTTGAAATCGCCTCCCATTGCTCATATAGGGTGAGTTCAGATTCCCCGCCAGATTTTTCGCCGGAACTTTTTTGGCTCTCATGCTCTTTTGCAAATTTAGTTTGATTATTGCCTGTCTTAACCAAGAGTTTATCGTAGAAAGTTTCCGCATTAATTGAGCCATATCCAAAATGATTTTTGAATTGAATTGTTTTCCAATCAAAATCTGGTGGCGGCGTTTTTCCTTGTTTCGCTAAATTTTCTCGCCGAGTGATAATGCGTTCTAATTTAGTTTGGCAGTTCATTGTGGCAAACTGGTAGGCTTGCAAGGCACGATACTTATTTTTCAGCATGGAAATAAATTCACCGTTTTCGGCAACGATCCACTTGCGTTTTAGAGA
This sequence comes from Candidatus Parabeggiatoa sp. HSG14, assembly GCA_030378085.1. Classification (GTDB taxonomy): domain Bacteria; phylum Pseudomonadota; class Gammaproteobacteria; order Beggiatoales; family Beggiatoaceae; genus Parabeggiatoa. Next base: position 17,205 of record JAUCGK010000411.1, on the reverse strand, counting down.
AGCCGATTTTTGTTCATCTAAGTATTCTTTGAGCTTTTTTGAATACTCTTTTTTCACTTCATCTGTTGCATCTGGCTTTGGTGCTGTGGGTTTTGCTTCAGCTTGTGCTACCACAAAAGGCTTAAGCTCATATTGAAAGGATAAGTTATCCATCCAAGGAATGATTTCAATTGAACTGATTCTCCCTGTATGAATACCACTCATGCTTTTTGACGCATTGCTGACTACTTTCTGGAAGTCCTCAATACTGGTTGGGGAAAGGTTAACAACATGTTCTTTTGCTAAACCCACTCCGATAATCTTAATATAGAGTCGCTTTCCTTTAAAAAACTTTTTACTTTTGGATTCCGTTTTGTCTTTTATAGCACCAGATGCGAATGATGTGCGGAACGCGACTTCAAGGTGAGATTTAAAGTCCGCTTGGATATCTTCTTCTTTGGATTCCAATGTAAACCAAGCATAAAGTCGTGAGTACCGATTAATGGTACGTATATAGTAAGTACCACAAGCATCAAAAAAACCGATAACATCTTCGGATTGGATCAAATCTTTTGCCTGTGTACTTAAAGTCGATTTCGCTTCATTTAAGGAAGCATAATAACTATTCAAGCGAATGACTGCAAACATATTCACCCTATGGATTTTGAATTTGGAACTTTGGGAAATTGTACCCGCTGTCTTTCCTTCTCCAGAAGCAAAATAACCCGAAAATCCATACTCAAAGCCATACTCATTACTGCTTTTAGATTCGTGTTTAACTTCTTTTTCTGAGGAATAGAAGGTGTAGTCGTAATCATAGGAAGGGAGGGTTGTCTCAACGTTTTCAAAACATTGCGATTTGTAGTCTTCAGTGGTTAATGAAAAACCACCACCAAGCACGGGAGTTCGTCTGAGATCATTCAACAACTCCCCCTCAATTACGATAGTTTCCGCTAATACGGAAAGCGGAATAATCAGCAGCATGACTGCATACTTGAGTAGAACAGATTTTAAGGTCATATAACATATCTCCATAAATGTCCAAAATAAATTTTGGACTCCAAGAATCGCGTTATTCCGGAGTTCAAAATTTATTTTGAATGTGGTAGTGGATAGTTTTTCCAAAATAAATTTTGGACTCCAAGAATCGTGTTCCGGAGTTCAAAATTTATTTTGAATCGGATTAGGGACGCGCTTCCCCAAAATTGATATCCTTGCCGCGAACTAGTATTAAATAGGCTTCATACGGGAAAAAATTATCTTGTCCAACGTGATTGCCTTTTGGAAATGATAAACTGCCTATATCAAATTGAAGGTAATTTGGCCATTTTGACCAATAAGTACCAGCGGGCATAATTTCCTTAGAGGCTGATTGTTTGGTACGATTCGCCAGTAAATAGAGGTTTTCAGGTTGCGGTAATCGCCAATCTGAAAAGCCACAGGTTTTCTGTTGGTTGATTTTGTCGATAAAAGCTAATTTCTCCTTTTGTTGAGACCATTTATAAGACTCAGTTGGCGTTGGGATTAACCACACCAATTGCGTGAGCGTGTCTTTAATACAGGGAGTCTTTTTGATTTGTTGAAAACGTTCTCCATTTAGAGAAAACGGCGCGTCACCTGAAACTAACCGAAGTCGTTGCGCTTCACTCTTCAGTTGATGATTGTCAAATCCAAAACGGAAATTGACAGTCCAACGCTTATCTGATTCGCCTATAACTGGCGTACTTGACCAATAATAGTCATTTTTCTCGAAATAACTGCTTGGAAAAAACTGAGTATCAATCGCAGGGGGAGCAGTTGAGCGTTTCGCAAGTCCGTACAATTCCTCATTCTTTGGCAAACGCCAATTTTTCAAACCGCATAATTGAGTCTGTTCTGCTTCCTTGAGAGCTTTATCGAATGTAAAGCTTGATGAAAACTCGTCTGCCTTCCAAATGAGTCCTGTTTTTCGATCATAAACACAATCCCAGTCAGTGGCTGCTAAAGCAAGTGGTTCACCTTGAGAATCAAGTTTTAGGAATCGAACAGTCTCAGCACCTTGTAACCAAAGGGTGTGTCGCGCTAAATCGCTTTGTTCCAAGCTAATTTTATTGCCGGGCGTTTTACTCTTTTGAATAGAGCTATTATAATGTGCAATGGCACGCGCCTCTGGTTCTATTTGGGTATTGATAAAAACTACCTCTTTCGTCTGGTAAAGTGTCACTCCGGTATGGTTTGCGATGATACGGCTATTATTCCCTCCTCGGTAACCGACTTTTTCATGCCATGCGTAAACGCGAGTGTTTTTTTCTGAAATCACCCCATAGTCAAATCCTTCAATCAGGGTAGCTTGCAATCTCAGTTCACCGGCTTTGACATGAATGCCAATACCGTTATCGTTGTGACTACGTAAAGTCATTCCTTTAAGGTATAACTTCTTGTTGCCTGTCAATGTGATAGCGGCTTGATTAGGTTCAAGATCAAATTCAAGCGTACCAGGGCCATCAAAATACACCGTATTAACCGGTAAATCATCCAAAAAATCAAGCGATTGTCCAGAAACCGTGCCATTGATATTGGTCACACGTACCAGCTTAGCCGAATCACATTCAGCCTTTATGTTGTCAACCAGTTGTTCAATGGATCGGTTTGCCATATCAATCTCGCAGACGGGAACAGATTCCGTGATTTGGCATTCACTTGAAATCATTCCTTGTCTCAACCAATCAGGCTTGATAGTATTACACCAACCATAATCATTATTATCTACCAATTTATAATGACTTGGCTTTGGACTGTTAGAGTCTTTTTGATCCAATGCAAAGACATAGTCTAGTTCATCATTCAATCCAGAAGTCTTATTCAATGTCCGAATCAAAGAGTGATCAGCAGAATACAGAAAATAGACATTGGATACATTGATGTATTTGGTTTTTGCAGACTGGTGTCCGAAATACTCAAACAACTCAGCATCACAGGTATCTAGATCAGTTGTTGGTAATTCAACTCTAATCAAGTTTTGCAAATCTTGGAAAGTCAAATTGGACATTAAGAGGTTGTTAAACCTTTCAACGAAATATTCTTGTTTTTCACGCTCGTTATTCCATGGACAAGAAGCTGCCGCATCGAATAGCAATAACGGTAAAAACATCATAGTTACTAAAAAAACACGCATCATAAGTATTCTCCTTTGGGTTGAAATTATAAAAAAATTAGACCTGCCAGGTTTTTAAAACCTGGCAAGTCTGTTTATTACTCGACTATCAAGTTGTTAAAAAAAACGGACGATTATGACAGGCAAGAGACACAAGCATTGCGTCTCTACAAAATCTATACTATAGAAAATAATATACTTTGTAGAGACGCGATGTTCGCGTCTTTTGTGTCTATTTAAAGATAAATTTTGGATTCATTTATCACCATAAAAACTTGATAGTCGAGTATTACTTCGTTAATTTTTGGTCAACCAGCATATACTCAATTTGTGTAATCTTATATCCAAAGGGATACTCCAAACGAGAATGGCCCAATAATTCAGAGTCTCCCGTTACTTCGTAGCGCATTTGGATCGGCAAACCACGCATCGGTATATCTAACCAAAAATTCGTTTTATTAACAGAGTAATTTGTAATGCCTTCTTTATCTTTGAGAAACTCAATTAGCTTGGAGGCACTGATAATCGGTTTACGACATTGCAACTTGTCATTATTAGACTCGCATTGGTGAATTTCCAACTTAGTTTTTCCACGTTCTAAGCCTAAGCGTTTAAAAAATAAACGCAAAGCAGCTATTTTTGAGGAGTTGGGTTTTTCTATACAAACACGTTCTATTTCTTGTTCGTTTGAACCCTTGCAAAAATTTTGATCACCAATCTGTAAAATCTTCTGATAACCCACATTTGGCGTATGTGATGTTGCCCAAGGTTGTTTACTTAAGCTTACCGTTATATACGGTTGCTCAATCTTATTGACGCGAACTCGATAGGTTTGTTTATTATGCTCAGCCACTTTATCCAGGTAAACCAAAGAAAAAACTTTGGTATTTTCGCCAGATTTTTTTAACTGCGCGATATGAGCGTGGACAAATCCCCTTTGTTTATTTTTTCGAGATGTTATCTTTGTTCCATTAATGATGACGTAGTATTGGCTCGGGATTTCATTATGACTTTTCCGTCCTTTATAAACAAATCCCCAAAACAGTTTATTACTATCGCTTGAAAAATGCAAATTGCTACCCCAAGAGATATTCTCATGCTTGGATAATCCGGCATAACGGTCATAAATATAATAACCAATTTCATTTTCATGGCTGGAAGCATAACGCATCCCCCATGAATGTCCGTCTGGTGTGATATGAAATTCTTTTATTTTCGCAAAGGGACCTAAAGTTCTCCAATGAGAACGATTTTCATATATAACCAAATATTGTTGGTTGCCATCCACGCCCACATAACCCCAAAAACGCTTGGGATAATCACTAATAGTCAATTGCTCAACCGACTTAAAATCGCAATCAACCTCTCTACAAGCTTCAGCAGTAAAGTGTTTTTCTAGCTGATTATCTTTCAATGAGTAAATGCCGGTTTGCCAATTTTTTTGTGAGGGTTTCTGATAGGAAAAAGCAAGAGAAGCACCTCTGGGAGCAAAGGTTAAGGCACGAATCTTTGAATGGGTGGGGATTTGGTTAGTGGGACAATCTTTGATAAAAAGTGTCTCTTTTCCTTTAAGATTTCGATAAATCAAGCCCCATGCTTTAGCTTGGTGTTGACTATGTGCAAATTGAAGCACTTTCATTACATCAGTTAGTGGCGATTCTTTCTCTGTGTTAACGAAAACTTTTTGTTGCCTTTTATTGTTAAAATAGGTTATCGCCCAAGCACGGTTATCCGCATTTGGTTTTTCCCAATTCCCCCAATGATAAAGCTTGCTTACCATTATTTTATAGGGGCCTTTTGCTAATTGATTTCCTTTTTCTTGAACATAACAGTCTTTTTTCTCAATACAAGCAGATAACAACCAATGATTACCACCCGGGGAAAAAGCAATCTCAGCCTGTTTTGATGTATCGAAGTTATTATGCGGTTTTAGCTCACCATTTTCTTTAGTAAGAATATTTCGGACAACCCGCGAGTAGATTTGTTGTTTCTCATTTTTTTGAGCAAAAAAGGAAAAATTATCTGTTGCGGAAAATTGCAATTGCCCACAGTCATTAAAAGGCCCAAAAGTCTCTAAATTAATAATGACACGGCAGCTATCTTTTTTCTTTTTATTACAATCTTCTCCCTTTGTCCGTTCTTTATAGACTAATCCCCAGCGTTTACCTTGAGGTGAGAAAATTGGCCCTTGTAAGCATGTGTCTTTGTGCTTAATATTTTTTGGAATGATAAACTCATTTTTCAGTAAGCGAAAGTTTCCTTCAAAGTAAATCCCTACGCGCCAAATTTCTTGGCCATTTTTGTCAGCTTGTTTATCAGCTTGCTTAAATTTCAATCCCCAAGCGGAGCTATCCTCAGATAAAGATAACTCTGCTTGTTCAAGCTCACCGACTTCGCTTTTATCAAAGATAAATTCCAACATATTGCTCATGGTGATGCCGGCTTGCGTGTTCAGCGGGATTATGCCAATAAGCAATAGAAAAACACTTAATTTGAGCAGTTTTTTTCGCATAAAATTAGTTACTCCGTTTTGAATTTACATTTTTCCTGTTTGCACGAACTGAGGGTGCACTGTTACTCCCGTTTTATTATCGGTGTAATCAATTTCAAACCGTTGACGATTCTCATCATCGACGGCTTCAACAAATAAGACTAACCAGACTGAAGTCACTCCTAACTGTTGTCCATACTTTGCGGCTTGAGGAAGTGCATCACGATATTGCCGTTTATCCGCAAAACTCTTTAACTCTAATCCAAACAATTGTCCAGCATGACGTATCAACAAATCAATTGAACCATTACCCGTCGGAAATTCGGGATGCACTTCTACCTTATAACTACGGAGAAAACTGACCAGATAAAGATAAAAATGAAAATGAAAGACGGCTTCATAAACCCGTAAATCATCCTTACGGCGAGGCGCGTTTTTCAACACCATCTCCCGATTGGCTTGCAAATACTGTTCATATCTCTTTAATAATTGAGGAATGTTTAAATTGTCGTCGGTAATTGTATCCGATAAATCCTCAAATGGATCATATAAGCCATCCATTTCTTGATACAATTCTCTGGCAAAATAGTTGAACAATTGCTTTTGTACATAAGGGCAAGGAAATTTGACATAATTTGCCAAACTCTTATGTTCAACCGAAATGACTCCATTCATATAGAGAAAATTGATAATAGGATCATGGTAGGTAAATTTGATCTTCTTTTTCGTTTGGAACAATTCCAAAACAAATGGTTTGTAAAGTGCCTGTTTTGCCTTGCTGATGAGATTTAAAATATTGTTATTAGGCAACAAATTAAGCGCATCAGCATAAACCTCTTCAAACTGAGCTATCGTAATCGGTTTATCAAGGGCTTGATTATAGGTTTCTGTCAACAATTCCCCAATCCAGCCCGTCAGCCCTGGTTGCCCTTGAAATTCATACCAGATACGTTCTACCACATTGGGTTCAATTGTTTGCTCGCGCTCTTGTTGATACCAGTTAAAGAGTTCGATGACTTCCTCATGAGTTAAATTAGGAATATGTACACTACGTTGGACATTGAAGGGAGAACCCCTCATATTTTCTATGCCCAAGACAGTGCGTACCCCAATTAAAGCCATGCTATGTAACAGGTAATCTTTTTCGCCTGTGGACTTATCCACTTGATTTTGACGAGTTATATAAATGTGACGAAACACCCCGACTAACCCGGCGATAGCGGCTGGTTGAAGGGCATCAAATTCATCCAAAATCAAAATCAAGGGTTTTTTGAGGATTTCCCCTTTAAATAAAAGATGAACATCTTCTAACGTGTTTATGGTTAAGTCTTCTAAACTCAATTTTTCCATCAATTCCCGGGCAACGAGTTGAGCCACACGATTAACATCAGTCACCTCAGCAAGATTTTGCAAACTGAGGATAACCACATCAAATTCGGTGTCCTGCTTAAGGGCTAAGAAGGCTTCTCGCATTATCCAGCTTTTACCTGTTTGACGAGATGCCCATACGGTGATGTAATGTCCCCCTTTGTTGGGATTATCGCCTAATAATTGTTGAAATGCACCGTCTATCAATTCTTGGCGGGGGACATAATAATGTAGATCCCGATCAACTGGGCCATAAGATGAGAATTTTCGCATATTTGAAACTCCGTAAATTAAAACGACAACATATACCCCAAACGGTTATCTCGGATTTAAGACCTGCCAGGTTTTCAAAACCTGGCAGGTCTGGTTTCCTACGCAGTCATCTTACTGATAAACAGCTAAAATCTGTAATTCGCAGTCAGTATATGCTTGAGAAGTCATATTACTCTCGGCACAAATGGCTAGTTTTGCATCGGGCCTTGCTCGAAGCTTAATAGTATGCGTCCCAGCCTCTAAATTGTAGGTATCAGAAATGCTCCATGTCTGCCAGTGGCACTCCGCATTGGCACAAGAGCGATGAATTCTCTGCCCCCATATACCATGTCCTTGATGAACACCATCAACCATAAAAGCGTATCCAGTTTGACCAGCCGAGTTGGTCTGAGTGCGCTGCACCCCTGTTCCACTAGTCTGGACTATTGCACTTCTTTCCAAAGTAAATGTAATTGAAAGACCTGGGATTGTGGCAAAATCTGCCAGTGGGCCTTCAAGTCCACCTGTCCGTGAAGCAGACCAGGCTCCCGCAATTCCATTACCCACTATACTACCATTTACGTCCAATTTTGCACTTGGATTTGTTGTGCCGATACCGATGTTGCCATTCTTAAGAATAAACTGATCCCATCCGTATGTCGCACCTTGAGAAATTAATCTGAAACTATCTGCCTCAGCGTGAATTAACGGGCCTAATGCCGTGTGATGTTGTACTATTAATTTTTCTCCAGCAACGTTATAAGCAAACATTCCTGCAAAATCAGAGTTTTGAATGGAAATATTTCCACTAACGGTTAATTTACCTTCTGGATTCGCCGTACCAATACCAACATTGCCATCGCTTGAAACAGCAAAGGCATCTGTTTTTTGCCGCAGGCGTTTATTCTCTTTTTCCAGTTCCGTGATTCGATTTTGCTGGGTGTTTAGTTTTGCCTCAATGCACTGAAATACATCTACCGGAGTTTTGTCGCCCACGTTTGTTAAACAGCTTTCGTCTGCGTAAGCGGCTGTTGATGCGAGTAGCACTAATATAGCGGTTTGAAGTTTAACACGTTTTTTCATTTAACGGCTCCTTTGTTGGATAATGAGTATAACGTCATAAGAGTACAACGAATTACGTGGATAAACTAATTAAAAATATCAATATTTTGTAAATTTTGATGTAATACAATCAATTAGGAAAAGAAATTGAAGTCAATATTCGTTTATCCACGTAATTCGTTGTACTTAACATTCGATGAGTTAAAAAAACTGATAGTTGTAGGGTGGATACGCTATCGCTTTATCCACCTATTTTTTAAAGGGCAATTTTGGTGGATACGCTAAAAATCAGACATAAATTAAACGGTCTTATCGAAGCAAAGCTTCTTGTGCAGTGCGTTCCCAAATAAAATTTGGGAACGATAAAAAACGATAAAAATCCCGAACACTTATGGATGATGAGTATAACATAAATCAATTGTTAGACTTCCAAGATAAATCTTGGACTCCTTTTGTAATTGTCTGCCAACAATCTTGGGGGCTTAGTTTTGGTGGACAATCTTCTATGGGAAGGGCAGGGTTTGTTAAATTTTTGTAAATATCTAAATACCAAGGTCGAAAAATGACTTCAATCGGACAGGAAAAAGTATCGGGTGTTGATAACGATAATTGTTTCATGTAAGCGGCGGGAGTCACCTGGGAGGTGGGCGCGTCGCATTCTGTTTTTAATTGGTTATATTCAAGTTGATAGTTGTCCTGTTGGATTGCCTTATAGTGAGTTTGAAACGCGATTTTTTGTGAAAAGCGAATTTCATAAGCATAGTGGCTACCACAGGCACGAAAAAAAGTACGCCCTTTTCCAAAAGTTTTGATATCAGGTTTTAAAGTCCAATGATTGGGTTCCAATCCAATATGTTGACGGTAATCAAGACGGGTTTGGTAACTCATCGTCTCCGGTGAATGAGAAATCGGATAAACTAATAATATGGTTTGAACGGTTTTCTCGGGTAAATCACGTTTTTTGAGTGCCTTGTCAGTTAAACAGACGGTATCGTCTTTATTCCAAGATTGTCCTAATGACAGAGGTTGTTTTAACAATGTTTCTCTCAATGCGGGTTCAAAAGCCAGTAAATCAGGATAGCGTTGACAAGGTTCACCACACAAACGGGTTAATTCGAGTAGTCTAGCACAATTATAACAGATAGGGCTTTGATCACAAAAATTTATTGTTTCTGCCAATGTTTGACAAGACTTTGAAAATTCACCTTTTTTTTGATAGCTGTCTTTTTGGCATTGAAGCCATTGCGCCGTTTGGTTTTGTGTATCCAATAAACGGAACAAACGAAAACAGTCTCGTAATGAGGCAAGGTCAGCGTTGGGATGGGTTTGCGTGAGTGCTAAAAAGCGATATCGTTTGCGCCACTGTATTTTAGTCTCCCAAATCTCATTTAAAAAATAAAAGTTTTTTAAATCACATTTTAACGGATGATGAATACAATAAGTCGCTACCGCCGGATAACTGGATAACCAAGGGAGTCGATGCACTTGTTTGACTTTCCCTCCTTGAGGTTGGTAAATACGAGAAAGTGCTTGGTTAATTAAACCTGTCACCAAAGTGTGATCCACCGGCTGCCCGTTTGCCCGCTTGGGAAATGGTGGCGTGATTGGACCATTACCCCAACCTTCCATATAAATTCGGGTTGGCATAACACCGATATTCTCTTTTTCGAGCGTTTCAAACCAAGATAAGCGCGTCATATCCTGAATATTGTCATCGGGAAAATTTGTAGATAAAAGCTGTTGCAGTTTTTCGGCTTGCTCGGTTATTTGAGGATGATAACTGATCCAAAGGCGCATTGAACTCTCAACCAGAGCGGATTGAATATAGTGCGTACCACAGTGGCGGTAGAATTGTTGCATGTCGCCAGTATCTAATAATTGTTGAGAAAAATCAGTGAGTTGTAATAATGGACTGTATAAACGTTTTTCCTTTTCGATGGTGATAGTGAGTACCAGTGTATAATAAGGTTTCTTATTGATTGCCGATTTTGTTGATTCTACAGCACGTTGGGCGCGTTCAATAAAGTTGACATCGTATTGATTAATGTCTCCCTTGTTTTTAAGATAAGTCAGCCTAAAAGTTAATTGTTTTTGTCGGGTTTGTATTGCCTTGGCTGGGATGGTTAAACAGGAAAATGGAGCTTCTTTGCTCCCAGCTAAATAACCTTGTCCTAATATCCACTCACTTTCGCGCAGGGTATCTCCCCACCAAGGTTCATAGTCGGTATTGGCTGAAACACCATAAGCAATGGTTAGCCATAACCATAACAAAATTTTCTGGTTCCCACGCACCAGCGTGGGAACCCAGTCAGGACGCGCCAGCGTCCTGCGCGTGAGAAAGTTTTTATTGCTCACAAGCCACCTTTTCAAAATTCACAGGTTCGGGGGGACAATAACTGTCGATAAATCCAAAGGCAAAATAAGAGGGCCAATTTTGGATTAAGGTTTCTGTATCAATACAGTCAATAATTTGATGATAGGGTTGTTTTCGCACACCCAATTCGAGATGGCGAAAACAATCATCGGCATATTGCAAAAGTCGTTGATAGCGATTCTGGATTTGTTTCAGTTTTGGTTGTGTTAGGTTTTGGCGAAATATCTCCAGCGGTATTTGCCGTTTTGGATCAACCGGTGAAGCATGGTTTCTAAAAGCCAAGGTTTTAGGCACACAGTCTAATAAGTTTAGGGGCAAACTAAATTGTTCAGCGATATAATGCGCTTCGTCTTGAGTGAGGTAATCATAAGTCAATTGTCGGTGACATAATTTGGCTTGGGTATATTTTTCTTGTAAACGATCAATTTCACTAGAGACTTGTGACATAAATTCTAAATTAGCCGTAAAATTCTTCCATTCTCTAAATTGAAATTCGGGCATAACAATCCGAAAGGGGGTAAAATCACTCCAAGCCATTAATTCTAAATAACTTAAAAAACCGCTCTGTTCTTTCTGCATCAATTCCACCGCTTTTGCCATCGCTGTTTTAAAACTTTGTAGCGAAGTTGGAAAATATGCCGAAGTCAATGCGCCCCAATTACCCAATCCTTGTGCTTGCACTTGAATCTTTAATTGACGTTGTTTCATTTCAGATTCTAAGGTTTTATTGTCATCCTCAGTGATTTTGCTAAGTCCTTGTAAATACTGTCGTAATTGTTTATCAAAAGTGATATCGGAGGTTTCGGTTTTTTCCTGATAACTGAGCAATGCCAAAAACAAGGAAGTTTTGCCCACCGAGCGAACAAAGTGACTACCACAAAGACTCATAAATGTGGCAATACGTCCTTCGGCTTGGGCTTTACGTTGCTCAAGGTTTACATCGGCTTTTGCTTTGGTGAGCAACGCTAAAATATCAGGATTCAATTTTAACTTGGCTTCATCTAATCGGGAGCCGTAGCTGTTGACTTTGACATAAGCCATAATATGGCGTTGATTTTCAAATCGGGCATGTTGGCGAATAAAATCTCGGAGATAACGCCCCTCAATTGATAAATCTGTTATGACATGTTCTCGTTGCGTTTTCTCAATATCAATAAAACGGTATTGATAATCAAACGTTGGTGAAATGATTGGTATATTTCCCGTTTCAAGCTCGAAGCAATTCGCTTTAACCACATTGCCAGCCAACGAAAAACCACTCCCCAAAGCAACTGCTCGCTCTTGCAATTGCTCTAAACCCCTATTCAACAAAGTTGTCGCCGACAAACTTGTTGGGAGGCAATAGCCAATCACTATGCACCATAATATTTTACGGATTATTGTGTTCATCAGTCACCTCTGGTGGGCAATAATCGAATAATGCTTGGGGCATAATTTGAACCATATTTTTTATCAAATCGGCACAATAGCTCACCTCACGGTATGAGGAAGTCGTCATTTCTGGTTCAAGTACCGCCAAGCATTCATCGGCACGTTGGGTAAATTCTTGCCACTGTTGATAGAGTGTCGTAGAAGATTTTGTTGGCATCACGTCTTCAATTTTCCACGGAATTTCTCGCCCAGTCAGACTCATTAATTGTTGAGACAATTGGGAGGCGCGAATCGTTAGTTTTGCTTGGTGGTTACGAAACGTTATCTGCTCCCAAGAAAACTCTTTATCATTTAAGGATTGCGCCCAAGCCTTCTCCCGTGCAATGTGCCGATTCACTTGCGCTTGACAATTGAGAGCCATAAAGTATTGCTCCTGTAGTTCTCGATAATGATTTTTAACCAGTGCAATAAATTCGCTATTTTCAGCAACAACCCATTTACGCCAAAAACGATATTGCTCAGATTTTTTGTCACTCGCCAGCGGATTTTGGGTGGTTTCGCGTTGTTCTTCCAATACAGGTTGCAGGGCGTAGTGGAAATTTAAGTTATCCATCCAAGGAATGATTTCGATAGCTTCAACACGCCCAGTATGAATACCTGCCATCGCTTGCGTTGAATTTTGCAGCACTTTTTTAAAGCTGTCTAAATCCGTCGGCGCGAGACTCACCATTTGCTCTTTTCCCAAACCAAAGCCCGCCAATCGGATATGTAGGGATTTGTTTTCAAAATAGCGTTCACTTTCGTTTTTGAGTTTGATAGAACGAGAATCGCTAGGCATTTCAATACCTTGGAAAAGTCGCTCTAAGTGGAATTGAAAATCTTTGAGCGTACTTTTTTTCAGCGTACTTTTTTTCTCAGTCAAAGTAAAAAGCGCGTAAAGGCTGGAATAACGACTGATGGTTCTAATATAATAAGTACCACAAGCATCAAAAAACCCGGTAATGTCTCGGTTTTCCAAAAGAACCCGTGCAGGTTCACTTAGTTGAGAATGGCTCTCGTTTAAAGCAGCGTAGTAGCTCTTTAGTTGTACTCGCGCCAGAATGCGTAAGCTTTTTCCCTTTTCTACCGACTTCTGTTCTTGCTCTCCCCCAAAGTGATCAAGAAACCAATAGGTTAAACGAGCCTGGGAACTGTCAGGCTGACGCTGGCGATAAAACTGCTCACGCCAATTTGTCTCAACAGACTGAAAATCATAATATAAATCATACGATGGCTTTGACACTTCAATGGTTTCAAAACAAACTGATTTATAATCTTGAGTGGTTAGCGAAAAACCTCCGCCAACGACAGGAGCGCGACGTAAATCATTCAAAAAGTCACCACTAATAACTGTGGTTTCTGATTGAGCGGATAAAGAAACGAGGCATAAAGTGACGATACCAAAATGTTGTAATTTCATCATAAATTAAATATTTGTAGCTGAATGAGTGGGTGAGTACAACGAATTTAAAAAAAACAACAACGAATAACCGAAATAGTGAGTACAACGAATTTAAAAAACAACAACGAATAATCGGAATAGTGAGTACAACGAATTTAAAACAACAACAAGGAATAACTGGAATTTCGATAAAAATAATAAGGGATTCGTTGTGATTTTTTGCAATTCGCTGTACTCCTTACATTGAATTGAAATTATGCAGACAAAAATTGCTCATAAAAAAAGATTTAAACCAAAATAATACCACGATCCAATCCTTTATTATATACAATCCTTGTAGTTCTTGGTTTTGTAGCGAAAAAATAGAAATGTGCCTTGAGAAAAATATTAATCAGTCGGCGCAATCACACCACGAGCAAGCCGAAAACCGCCGAACCTGTAACGGGAAGTTGGCCACCACCAGTAGCGGCTTGCCGAGCGCATGTCCACTAGCTGATCGTCCCACGAACCGCCGCGCAGGACAAGACGATTATGATTGACGCGGTATTTGCCTAAACATCGCTTTTCTTTACCTTTATACTTGCTTTCATACTCAGAGCAAGTCCACTCCCAAACATTACCTACAGTATCATGCAAACCAAAAGGATTCGCACTAAACGACCCAACAGGTGCTGTTCGTTTACCATCCCAACGACTTCCACAACCATTACACACTGCACGATTTTTACCAATATTATTTCCCCACCAATACTTAGTTTCTGTACCGGCTCGTGCCGCATATTCCCATTCGGCTTCAGTCGGTAAACGATATTGTTGACCCGTTTGTTGAGTTAACCATTCGGTATAAGCTACCGCATCATACCAAGTCACATTCATCACTGGGCGATTACCGCGCCCCCAGTCGTTGTCACTTGGTTTTTTTCTACGTGTTGCGTTAGCAAATTTATCATATTCGGCAAAGGTTACCTCATATTTACCCATTGCAAAACGATTAACAGACACATGATGTACCGGTTTTTCATCACTATCACCGTCACCCTGAATATCTCCCATCCCAAAAGAACCGGAGGGAATCCAGACCATTTTAGGCCCTTTACTGCCATCTTTTAAACGATCACGGAAAGTGTTGCCAGCACGGAAAATGGTGTTTTGGGCTTTGTCCACCTTGCGGCGATTATTTGCAACCTTTTCTTTTTTCACCTGCTTTAACTCTTGAGGTAACTTCTCCAAACGAGTCGCTAATTGAGCCACAGTTGTTTTTAATTGTTGCTTTTCTTTCTGCAACTGTTTAATCTCGCTTTGTAATGCGCGGCGATTATCCACATTTTCGGTTTTCACTTGCTCCAAGGCTTGGGTTAACTGACTAAACTGAATCACTAATTGATCCACCGTTGCCTTAGAAGCTGCCATTTTTTGGGCTTTTTTTGCTTTGCGGCGATTATCCGCATTTTCGGTTTTTACCTGCTCCAAGGCTTGGGTTAACTGAGCCAATTGAGCCACTAATTGCTCCACTGTTGCGTTTAACTGTTGATTTTCTCCCAGCAACTTTTGGATATTGCCTTGTAATGCTTGGTACTTATTGAGCGCATCACTGAGTTGTGCTTGGACACTTTTTGTTTGTGAGGCTTGGCGTTTTTTGAGCGTATCGGTGAGGGCTTGGATACTTTTTTGTAGTTCTCTCCCTCTTTTGTCGAGACAGGCAACAATCTCATAAGGCGTTTCAAAGGCTTGAAGACAAGGGATTTTTTCAGCGGCAACCAGTGGAGAGGTTGTCATAGCGAGCGATAATAGAAATGTAAGGGATTTTTTCATGGTATCCTCTATGGTTAAATGAAATACAAGTTTAGTATAAGAGCAACAGGACGCTGGCGCGTCCTGACTCTGGCGAGAAAGACACGGAGTCCACCACCAACGACAGGATCGCGACGTAAATCATTCAAAAAGTCACCACTAATAACTGTGGTTTCTGATTGAGCGGATAAAGAAACGAGGCATAAAGTGACGATACCAAAATGTTGTAATTTCATCATAAGTTAAATATTTGTAGTTACTGGAGTCCAAACTTTAGTTTGGGATTGGTGTTAAATTTGCCTGAAAATAAATACGCCTTTAATGGCGTGTCTTTTTTTTTGTCATGTCAATATCATTATAGCGTTTCCCGATTGCATCTTACCACCTATCCGTTTAGTACAACGAATTACGTGGATAAACAAATTAAAAACATTAATAGTTTATAAATTTTATATAATACAATTAGTTAGAAAAAAAGTTCCGAATAAATATTCGTTTAGGAATGACCACGAAATAACTTCCTGTTCCACCGGTTTTACCGGTGGCTATTCACATTTAACCCCTATCGGGGTTAAAACCAATCGGTTGACCGTTTTTTGAATTTTTCGTTTAGTCTCTCCCAAGCCCGATAGGGCTTGAATGTGAATAGCCACAGGTGAAACCTGTGGAACAAGAAATCGGGAAATTATTTCATGACTATTCCTTATCCACGTAATTCGTTGTACTTAATATTCAATGACTTAAACAAACTGATAGGTGGTAAGCGATTAACCATTAACCATTGCTATAATTACCATTAATCCAACAAAGCGGTAGCGATTGCACGTCCAAGCAATGGGGGTAAAGCATTGCCAATTTGCTTAACAATCTGACTCCGATTACCCTTAAAAATATAGTCATCGTCAAACCCTTGTAATCGCGCCCCTTCTCTTGGCGTTAATGCTCTATCTTGATAGGGATGGATACATTTATTAGAAGCGGGATGGACAAAGTTGACGGTTAATGTCACTGAAGGTTCATTAGCTTCTATTCGACTATAAGAAGTACTAAAACCGCTTTCTACCATGCCGGGTGGCAAAGCCGCAATATTTGAACCGGCATGTTTAATAATTTCTAACATTTTGGATGAATGGGCGGTACTTTTATGAAGTGTTAGTTTTTGAACATTTTTTCGCCGTACCCATTCAAAAGGGGTTGGCGAAATATCCGTTCTATAATGTTTGGATTCTTCACCAGATTTTAGGTTTGGCAGATCGTGAATCGCATCCATGACACTTATGGCGGGAGGGAGTTTGCTATCCATTAAGGGATAGGTACGAATGAGTTTGGGATGATTTAAAGGTGCCATACTTCGCCCTTCAAAAAAATGCGTTGGTTGTGGAAAAACAATTGAAGATGCCCCCCGTCGTCCTATCATAATCACTCTTTCGCGTTTTTGTGGTAATCCATAATTAACCGCATTCATTATTCGCCAGTCCGTTTTATAACCTACAGTTTCAAAAGTCTCTATCATCTGTTGAATCGTCTTTCCCTGTTGATGTGTTATTAAACCCACTACATTTTCTAACACAAAAAATTGTGGTTGATAAAATTGCACCAAAAGCGCGAATGACTCAAAAAGTGTATTTCTTGGATCATCAACAGTTAAACTTCTAAACGGACGTATTGAAGAAAAACCCTGACATGGCGGGCTACCAATGACAACATCAATATCACTGGGAGCCATTCCGGTGATTTTTGAAAAAGTATTGGGTGAATATTTCCTAATATCGCCTTCAATCACACAAGCAAACTGATGATTGGCTTTAAACGTCTTGAGTCTATCCCCTAAAACATCTAGTCCAACCTTAACTTTAAATTCACCAGTTGCCTCAAAACCTGTTGAAAACCCACCGGTTCCACAAAAAATATCTATAATATTCATATTCTTCAAAGTGAAAGGA
>JAUCGK010000387.1 GCA_030378085.1 Candidatus Parabeggiatoa sp. HSG14 | reverse complement strand
GAACCAAACATCATTTGACACTTTGCTTTTTCTATTTTGGGACTTCCCCCTGTGTACGGGGGGTTAGGGGGGTGTCCTCAATTTTGCACTCCAGTTTGAAAGCTATCTGCGTAACATCAGTTAATAATAAAGGATTTTAGATTGTGCGAAAGGAATTGAGTCACTCTCTTTAATTTCATAATCAGGAGAAGAACTATGCTCTCACCATTTTAAGAAATTTATCCTTTATTATAAGCAATCCTTGTAGTTATATAGCAGGAATAGAAAAACTTGAACATTGAGTTAAAGACATTTTATAAAAATATGAAATAGGTTTCCAAATAACAAAATATTTACAATTAGTTATTGAATTAAATTTGTTTTTAAGATAATCTTACTTGACAAATTCATTTTTATAAGGAATAAACAACATGAAATTTATTCACGCCGCAGATATTCATTTAGACAGCCCGATGAGAGGATTAGCACGTTATGAAGGTGCACCCGTGGAACAAATGCAAGGTGCAACAAGACGTGCTTTTATTAATATGGTTGATTTTGCCTGCAATGAATCCGTTGACTTTATATTGTTAGCAGGTGATTTGTATGATGTCGATTGGAAAGATTACAACACAGGGCTATTTTTTAATCAACAAATGAGTCGATTACGTGAAGCCAATATCCCCGTCTTCATGGTGCTTGGCAACCATGACGCAGGTAATAGCATCACGCGACAATTAAGGCTACCAGATAATGTCACCGAATTGAGTTATCGTCATCCTGAAACGAAGCGGTTAGAAAATTTAGGGGTAGCAATACATGGTCAAAGTTTTGCTAGTAAAAGTATTACTGAAGATATTAGTGCTGCCTATCCTAATGCTCTTCAAGGCTATTTCAATATTGGTTTGCTCCACACCGCACTTAATGGTCGTCAAGGTCATGCCAAGTACGCGCCTTGTACAATGCCTGGTTTACTATCGCACGGTTATGATTATTGGGCACTTGGGCATGTTCATAATCGGGAAATCCTGCATGAAAATCCTTGGGTAGTTTTTCCGGGTAATTTGCAAGGACGACATGCCCGTGAAACGGGAGCTAAAGGCTGCACTTTAGTACGAGTAGAAAACGGACAAACGATTGCCACTCATCTCCCTATGGATGTGTTGCGCTGGGAAGTTTGCCAATTGAATGTGAGTGATGTGAGTTGTGCTGATGAAGTAATAGACAAAGCGCGTTGGGCTGCCACACAAAGTTTACAACAAGCAGATGGGAGACCATTGGCATTACGTTTTATTGTTCAAGGAAGTAGCCCTGTCCATAATGAATTACATAGTCACTCAGAACGTTGGATTAATGAAATTCGTGCCGCTGCTACCGATGCTGGTTTAGATAATATTTGGGTAGAAAAAATTAGTCTGCAAACCCACGCGCTTCAAACTAACAATTTGCAAGACGAGGGGCCTTTGGCGGAATTGGGAAATTTTCTAAACGCTTTACTTCAAGATGGCGATGGTTTACAAGCATTGAGTGCAGAATTTCGTTCCCTAAAAAACGCACTCCCGACAGAAGCACGACAAAGCGGAAGAGGTAGTGATGTTGACCCAGATAACCTTGATACTATTCGTCAATTATTAAATGGGGTAGAAGAATTATTATTGTCACGACTATTAGTGCAAGAGTAACAGTATGAAAAATAAAAACTTTTTTGTTATCACGCTATGCTTTAATGCTATTAAGTTAAGCAAAAAACAACCTTACCCTCCCTTATTTCTTTAGTGTTGGAAGGAAATGAATGAGGGATGGTTCTAAAAAAAATCTTCAACTTAATGGCATTGACACCATGCGTAAAAATAAATAATGCTTTGTATTTGCGTGTTTACATCAATAATGCTACATTTTAAAAAATTTTTATTATCTATTTTATCAAAAAAAATAATTATTCATCTATAAATTCATTATTATGGTATAAATTAAAAATAATATATAACCTATCAATTATATGCTTTGATAACAATTTATGCTTTTGTAATTGAAGACTTCAGTGAAAAATTTGTAGCTTATTTAGTAAGATTTTCAATGAATAATAAACAAAAAAACTCAGTTTATAATATTTAGCATCATGTTAAAAAAATCTATTATTTTAAAAACAATACGTTAAAACAATATTGATGATGGCAAAACGGAGATATCCC
>JAUCGK010000068.1 GCA_030378085.1 Candidatus Parabeggiatoa sp. HSG14 | reverse complement strand
ATTTTGATTTTAGTCAAACCAACACTCTAAGAAATGAGGATTAAATAAAATTCAAATCTTAAACCTGACAGGTTTTTAAAACCTGTCAGGTTTGAGCCTCAAAGTTGGAAGTTATTAAATCCTCATTCCTAAGTACTTTGTCAAGATGATATTGATAGGTTATTGGAGTCCAAAGCTTTAGCTTTGGCAATACTCCCAAACCTAAAGGTTTCGAGGCAAAAGTTTGCTCCGCAAACTTTTGCCTCGAAAGGACTCCATAAAAATTGTGTATATTTATCTATTCAATCATTGTTTAAATTATAGTTTAGAAATTCAAAATTGTTAAATTTTCAAAAAAAATGCCATTTTTATAAAAGTTATCCCTTGATATTAAAATCTTAAACCTTATAATTAGCAGCCATTAGGGGAGAGTGCTAATAAACAAAATAAACACTTTAAAAAAAATATCTAATCCGTTTTGTTAAAACATAATGGTTTTTAATCAGGAGATTAATAAATATGCACATTCGTCCGTTACATGATCGGGTGATCGTCAAACGTGTTGAAGAAGAGAGAAAAACAGCCGGTGGGATCGTCATTCCAGATTCCGCGACTGAGAAACCTATTCGCGGCAAAGTATTGGCAATAGGCAAAGGAAAAATCTTGGACAGCGGTGAGGTACGCGCCCTAGATGTCAAAGTTGATGATGTCATACTCTTTGGCAAATATTCTGGCACCGAAGTGAAAATCGAAGGTGAAGAATTATTAGTAATGCGCGAAGAAGACATCATGGGTGTTATTGAAGGTTAGCCTATTATTTTCAACGAAATAAATTAAGGAAAAAAATTATTATGGCCGCTAAAGAAGTACGTTTTTCTGATGATGCACGTCAACAAATGATTAAAGGCGTAGGCGTTTTAGCCAATGCTGTGAAAATCACCCTGGGGCCTAAAGGCCGTAACGTGGTGCTTGATAAGTCTTTCGGTGCACCCACCGTCACTAAAGATGGTGTGTCAGTTGCCAAAGAAATTGAATTAGAAAACAAGTTTGAAAACATGGGTGCCCAGATGGTAAAGGAAGTCGCTTCCCAGACTTCTGATAATGCAGGTGATGGTACCACCACTGCTACCGTTTTAGCTCAATCCGTTTTGATAGAAGGTATGAAAGCGGTTGCAGCTGGCATGAATCCTATGGATTTAAAGCGCGGTATTGATAAAGCTGCTGCTGTTGCTGTAGAAGAATTGAAAAAATTATCTAAGCCTTGTGCAGACGATAAAGCCATCGCACAAGTAGGTACTATTTCTGCTAATGCTGATGAAGCTATTGGTAGTATTATTGCCAAAGCAATGGATAAAGTAGGTAAAGAAGGTGTAATTACCGTTGAAGAAGGTTCTGGTTTAGAGAATGAATTAGATGTTGTTGAAGGGATGCAATTTGATCGGGGTTATTTATCTCCTTATTTTGTGACCAATCAACAAACAATGAGTACAGATTTAGAGAGTCCATTTATCTTGTTACATGACAAGAAAATCTCTAACATTCGTGAGATGCTACCTATTTTAGAAGGGGTTGCTAAAGCGGGTAAATCATTACTTATTATTGCTGAAGATGTTGAAGGTGAAGCACTTGCTACTTTAGTGGTTAATACGATTCGTGGTATTGTTAAAGTGGCCGCTGTTAAAGCACCTGGTTTTGGTGATCGCCGTAAAGCCATGTTGCAAGATATTGCTATTTTAACTGGTGGTACGGTTATTTCTGAAGAAGTGGGCTTAAACTTAGAAAAAACTACTTTGGAAGATTTAGGTAGTGCCAAACGTATTAATATTTCTAAAGAAAATACCACTATTATTGATGGTGCTGGCCAAACGAATGAAATTGAAGGCCGCGTTGCTCAAATTCGTGCTCAAATTGAAGAAGCAACCTCCGATTATGATCGGGAAAAATTGCAAGAGCGTGTTGCTAAGTTAGCTGGTGGTGTTGCTGTGATCAAAGTCGGTGCAGCCACTGAAATTGAAATGAAAGAGAAGAAAGCTCGCGTGGAAGATGCGTTACATGCTACTCGCGCAGCCGTAGAAGAAGGTGTTGTGCCAGGTGGTGGCGTTGCACTCGTCCGTGCTTTACAAGCTATCAAAGAGACAAAAGGCGACAATACTGATCAAGACACAGGTATCAAAATTGCCATTCGCGCTATGGAAGAACCGCTTCGTCAAATTGTGACAAATGCAGGTAAAGAGGCTTCTGTTATTTTAAATGAAGTATCTAAAGGCACAGGTAATTACGGTTACAATGCAGCGACTGAAGAATTTGGCGATTTAGTAGAAATGGGTATTTTAGATCCAACTAAAGTGACTCGTACTGCTTTACAAAATGCCGCTTCTATTGCTGGGTTAATGATTACCACTGAAGGAATGGTTGCTGAATTACCTAAGAAAGATGATCATCCTACAATGCCACCAGGTGCTGACGGCATGGGCGGCATGGGCATGATGTAAGCAATTCACAGCATTATCCCGATTTTATCAAGGAAAAGGTAGCCTTTTCTTTTGACAAAAAATCCTCTGTCTTTTGGCAGGGGATTTTTTTTTTGGAATTTGGAAACGTGGAAAAAAATTGTAGATACTCAGAGAATAAAAAAATGAATAAACAAGATAACGATGTAATTATGACGCAGATACCGCAGACGAGGATCGTAATGAAAGCGGTGGCTTGTATCCTTATGAGCGACACCCTTCATATTCCTACAAAAGTAGTGAACAGTTTGTGGAAAAAAAATCACAGGACGTGACAAAGCAGCAGAGACAAAAAACGTTTGATCTCTTCTTGAAATAAAATCCAATAATTATTAAAAAAATCAGGTATTTGCTTTCGATAGCTCATTGAACAAAGATTCAATCCAATGTTTATCTCACTTCGTGTGATTCAGTATTTCAATACGAAACATTTCATTTGAGTATCTGATGTTACGCAGATAGCTTTCAAACTGGAGTGCAAAATTGAGGACACCCCCTAACCCCCCGTACACAGGGGGAAGTCCCAAAATAGAAAAATTAAAGCAAAGTGTCAAATGATGTTTGGTTCCACCGTGTACGGGGGGTTAGGTATCCCCAAAATCTGTTACAATCAGCAAAATTTCATTTTGCACTACTCTGGTATTCACTTTTGAAGTACAGTGCGTAACATCAGTGAGTATATCAAACTGGCTGCCATTAATTGGTAAAGAAATGTCCTTGATATATTATATTTTAAAGCTAAATTTGTCATACTGCCGTAAGTTCCCATACAAGAAAAACCGGCCTTAATTATGTTTAACTTTGTTTCAGTATCTAAATCTTTTCGTCTGTGGCATTGCTTATTCGGATATATTATTTTTCTTGAGTTATCTCAACTCTTGCAAAATCGTGTACTGAAATTGAAAACATCTTTGGTACAAACATCAATACATTGTCCACAATTGGTGCAATTGGCAGATAAAATAACCGGACTCATATTACCTTTAAGGGCGGGTTTGATAACTTGTGATTCTGGACAAACTTTAAAACAATCCATACAATCGTTGCATTGTTTGCGTTTACTGGCACTGATTCGTAATAAACTCACTTTGCCCAATAAACTATAAAAAGCACCAACAGGGCATAAATAGGTACACCATCCTCGTTTACTCATGAATAGATCAAAGATAAATATTGCGACTATAACTCCCCACGCCAAGCCCATTCCAAATATTAATCCACGATAAATGATGGATACTGGATTAAGAAATTCCCAAGCAATTGTACCAGTTATAAAGGAAACGACAAGGCTCATTGCTAATATCCAATAACGTGTTGTTCGTGAAAACTGTGTTACTCCTTTAATACCCAATCGTTCACGCAAACTGACTGCTATATCGGTGATAATATTGATTGGACAAACCCATGAGCAGTACACACGTCCACCGACTAAAATATAGAAAATCAGCACAATCAATGCACCTATCAATGCAATCGTTTCTGGTATAAATCCTGTGAATAGTGATTGGAGCAATACATAAGGATCAGTCAGCGGCAAGATTTCTAAAGTTAAGCTAGATGCTAAATTACCTTTTACTACCCATACACCAAACCAAGGACCCAGCAAAAAAAGGCCAAGAATTGTCAATTGAGTCACACGCCGTAAGAATAACCATTTATAAGCATTTACCCAACCTTTAGTTGTAACAATATCAACAGACAGATATTTTTTCATAACCCACCTTCCGGTAATCTATCTGGTAAATCAATAATGCCTTCTATGAGGCTTTCTCCTGCTTTTTCTTGTTCTTTCCAACCAAGCCGGTAATGCTGTCCAAGTTCACCTTTCACTAATAGTTTGGGAAATACCTTGATAGCAGCCACTTCTAAAACGCAGGCATATTCGCATTTACCGCAACCCGTGCAATATTCTGAATGTAGCGTTGGTAAAAACATGCTGTGTTTACCCGTGCGTTGGTTGTGTTGGATTTCTAAGGTGATTGCTTCATCAATCAAAGGACAAACCTGATAACATACATCGCAACGTAAACCCAGAAAATTAAGACATGTTTCGTGATCTGCTAATACCGCAAGTCCCATACGGGCTTCATTAATATCGGTCAGTCCATGACTTAAAGCACCAGTGGGACAAGCCTTAACACAAGGTATATCTTCGCACATTTCACAAGGAATGTGACGCGCCAAGAAATAAGGTGTCCCTATGGTGACTTGTTCTCCTAGCTCTGCCAATTGTAAGGTATCATAAGGACAATCTCGTACACATAAACCACAACGAATACAAGCCCCTAAAAAATCTTCTTCTAGCAAAGCACCTGGGGGCCTAATTGCAAAAGGAGGTAAAGCATTACGTGCATGAAATGCCAGTCCTGTTCCAAAAAGACTGACACCACAAGCAGTTATGGCTGTTTCAATCAAAAAGCGACGACGATTCATACGACTTGTCTCGCTATTAGCCATTTTATTTCTCCAACGTTGTATCAAACTTGACAGGTTTTGAAAACCTGTCAGGTTTAGTTGTTAATTTTATTACATACACATTCCTAAGCTCGCTCAATTTTTACCGCACATTTTTTGTAATCTGTTTGTTTTGAGATGGGACAAGTAGCATCCAAAGTCAGTTTATTAACTAAACGACTGGCATCAAACCAAGGAATAAAAACAACACCTTTGGGCGGACGATTACGTCCTCGTGTTTCAACTTTAGCGGTAATATAACCACGCCGTGTTTTTATCTTTGCTGTCATACCACGCCGTAAACCACGTTCTTTTGCATCTTTGCGGTGCATGAAAAGTAAGGCATCGGGAAAGGCACGGTAAAGTTCTGGCACCCGTCGCGTCATCGTGCCGGAGTGCCAATGTTCTAAAACGCGCCCTGTCACTAACCATAAATCATACTCATTATCAGGGGCTTCAGCGGCGGGTTCATAAGGCAAAGCAAAGATTTTCGCTTTACCGTTCGCATTACCGTAGAACTGTACACCTGATCCCTTTGGTACATAAGGATCATAACCTTCGCGGTAACGCCATAGCGTTTCTTTACCATCAATTACTGGCCAACGCAAACCACGCGCCTGATGATATTGGTCAAAAGTTGCAAGCTCATGACCTTTTTTTGGCCCTTCCAAACCAAACCGACGGTACTCTTCGTAAAGTCCTTTTTGGAGATAAAAACCAAAATGTACCATTTCATCATTTTGATAAACTTGATTAGCAGCATCTGTCACTTTTTGCTTGGGATATTTATTGACTTGTCCATTAGCAAACAACACATCGTATAATGTTTTACCCCGATATTCCGGTTTCTTAGCTAACTGTTCTTCTGGCCAAACTTCTTCTACTTTGAAGTATTTAGAAAATTCAACGAGTTGCCAAAGATCAGATTTTGAATCCCCTATAGGAGAAACCTGTTGTCGCCAAAATTGAGTCCGCCGTTCTGCATTACCATAAGCTCCCTCTTTCTCAACCCACATCGCTGTTGGTAAAATTAAATCTGCGGATATTGCTGTAAGCGTTGGATACGGATCTGAAACAATAATAAAGTTATCAGGATGACGATAACCAGGGAAGGTTTCTTCATTCAGGTTAGCGGCAGCTTGCACGTTGTTATTGCATTGCACCCAATATACATTGAGTTTGCCATCTTTAAGCATTCGATTTTGTAAAACTGCATGATAACCAGGTTTATCAGGGATAGTCCCTTCCGGCAATTTCCAAATTTTCTCTGCAAAATTGCGATGTTCTTTTTTCATCACCACTAAATCAGCCGGCAAACGGTGAGTAAAAGTCCCTACTTCACGCGCAGTACCACAAGCGGAAGGTTGCCCTGTTAAAGAAAACGGGCCGTTACCAGGTTCAGAGATTTTACCTGTGAGCAGATGAATGTTATAGCACAGTTGATTAACCCAAGTCCCTCGACTATGCTGATTAAAACCCATCGTCCAAAAAGAGGTGACTTTAATACTTGGATCAGCATAAAGCTCTGCAAGTTCAGCTAACCTTTCATAAGGTATTCCAGATAATTCGTGAACATACTCAATGGTGTATTTGGAGACAAATTTTTTGTACTCTTCAAAAGTGTATGCCTTAGAACTTTTCGCCTTGTCAGCATTTTTAGCCTTTTGTTCTCTGGGATCTTCAGGGCGTAAACCGTAACCAATATCGGTATTACCAACACGAAATTCAGTGTGTTTTTTAACAAACTCTTCGTTGACGTTACCGGTTTGGATGATGTAATTGGCAATAAAGTTAAGAATAGCCAAATCTGTTTGTGGCTCAAAGACGATAGGAATATCTGCCAGGTCAAAATTACGGTTTTTAAACGTAGATAATACCGCCACTTTAACATGAGAGGCTGTCAAGCGGCGATCTGTCAAACGTGACCACAAAATGGGATGCATTTCTGCCATGTTAGCTCCCCATAATACAAAGGCATCCGCATGTTCAATATCATCGTAACACCCCATCGGCTCATCCGCGCCAAAGGTACGGATAAAGCCAGAAACCGCAGAAGCCATACAATGACGTGCATTGGGATCGAGATTGTTAGAACGGAATCCGGCTTTCATTAATTTAGAAGCGGCATAGCCTTCCCAAACTGTCCATTGTCCAGAACCGAACATTCCAATACTGCTTGGTCCCTTTTCCTTAAGAGCTTCTTTAAATTTTTCGGCCATTGTTTCAAAGGCTTCTTCCCAAGAGATGGGGGTAAATTCTCCATCTTTATCATACTCACCATCCGTCATACGGAGTAAAGGTGTTGTTAAACGATCTTTACCATACATAATCTTGGATAGAAAATAACCTTTAATGCAATTAAGTCCTTTATTGACAGGTGCTTCAGGATCACCCTGCGTAGCCACCACTCGCCCATCTTGTGTACCAACCAACACACTACAACCAGTCCCACAAAATCGACACACCGCTTTATCCCAACGAATTTTTTGTCTGTGGTGATGGGGGACACTTGCAAGTAAACTATCAGGGAGCGTTACACCTGCTGCAATGGCTGTTGCTGAGATAGCATTTGCTTTAATAAATTCTCGTCTCGTTATTTTCATATTTCAATTTCCTCCTCAAAATCTTCGTTGTCATTGCCATACTGATAAACCATCACCGCAGATAATACACCCTCACAATGATGAAGATTAAGTACGGTATCTGCCATCATTTTTTCATCATCTTCCTCAACGGTGACAACCAAACGCCCATTTTCTGTAACCGCATGAACTTCTACACCGGGCATTTCTATTAATCTATTTTTGACTTGATCAATTTTTTTAGAATCGGCATGCACCAGCACGCCCGAAATGTTCATTATTATACTCCTTAATTAATGGTTAAGATATGAGGATTCAATAAAATACGAAAGTTGAAACCTGACAGGTTTTATAGCGTTTCCCGATTGGATAAAGTACAACCTCCTCCCCTAAATCCCCTCCTTAAATTAACTAACCTTTACCCACAAGTAGGTAAACCTATTGAAATCAATAGGTTTTTGTTATAGGGAGATATCACTAATGAAATTGGCAAAAATTTGTCCTCGTGCTTGGATTTCATGGGTGTTACAACTCTCTATAACCTTACTATTTATACGATTAAATAATTTTTGGGTACTTGTGGGTAAAGGTTAGCCTTAATTAAAGAGGGGACTTGTACCTGATGCAATCGGAAAACGCTATAATAACTGAAAAAACGCTTGAACCAAACCTGTCAGGTTTAAACGTGGACATTATTAAATCCTTAGTTTGGGATTTTATAAAATCTTCGTTCCTAATCGCCAGATTGTGAACGGATTTATTAA
Organism: Candidatus Parabeggiatoa sp. HSG14; assembly: GCA_030378085.1. GTDB lineage: Bacteria > Pseudomonadota > Gammaproteobacteria > Beggiatoales > Beggiatoaceae > Parabeggiatoa. The sequence goes on along the minus strand of JAUCGK010000068.1, from coordinate 12,169 downwards.
AGCACTAAATCTTAATAATCGTGCTATTCAAATTTTAAGGCTTGCTAAAGGGCTGAGGGTTTTCAGTTAAAGTCGCAGTTTCCAAGCTTTAATTTGGATGGAAGCATCAAATTTGGTTTGGGTTAAAAATGCTAGTTAAGTCATTACATAGTTGATAAGCTAATTTCAATACTGGTGAATGTTTGAATAACCGTTTTAAAACTATTTGTTCCTCACAATCAAGATTAAAAGGATTTTTACGCAAAATCCACATAACATTTTTTAATTTTTTGTACTCAGTCTCTAATAACTCTTTTTTAAGGCGTGTAATGAATGACTTACGAAGATCATCCAAACCTTTTCGGTATAACTTAGCAATATGAAATCGATCAACTACAATTTTTCTGATTATAACGAATTTTGGGGACACCTACCTTTTTACCCCCCTAACCCCCCGTACACAGGGGGAAGTCCCAAAATAGAAAAATTAAAGCAAAGTGTCGAATGATGTTTGGTTCCACCCGTGTACGGGGGGTTAGGGGGGGGTGTCCCCAAAATCTGTTACAATCAGCAATTTTTACCTTTAAAAGGTGTTAGAAACCTGTTGTAGGTTACATAATTTTAGATTAAAGTTTTAGAAACCGCTCCAATTTAAATCGGTATAATGTCTATTGTGTTGATGCCACCATTCTAAATCTTCTAATCCACTTTCAGTCCACGTAAGCTTTAATATCTATTTCCTTGTATTGTCCTTTTTGATGTTGTTCTATACCTTTGCGAAGTCGTTCTGCATTGGTAGGATTTTGTAATAAAAAAATAGTTTCCATAAGACTACTATAATCATTAGCATCTAGGAGAACCACCGATTACGATCAAAAATGGTGGTAAGATTCGTTTTAATTTCGTATGTAGAAAGTAGAAATTTGTTCCATATATTCGAGTCACCTTTTTATTTTTATGTAAGTAATGGTTAAGTATTATGGCGTGATTTTGCCTAAAATCAATTGCATGTCATCTGTGGCAATAAAAAAAGCCTCTCAGTGATTATCACCTTGAAGCTTTTTTTGTTTTATGATGATGGGAGTACAACGAAAAGGACTTTGACAATAAGCTTTCTATTTGGCTAATTCTGCATGGCTTTGGTTATTATTAGTAATCCCTTCTCTTTGAGAAGCGAAAGAAACAACCTGATGTTCAGAGGTATTTTGACGATGTTTTGCCGCTTTTATAATGGCAACTATGTCAAAGCCATATTCTGAGGCTTGTTTTTCTCGGATAGCTTGAATTTCATCTACAATAGTGTCTTCAATAATCATATCTTTAATCTCCCATCAGTGCTTCTGGCGTACAAATAACCGGACAAGTCAATCCTAAATTTTGGCAAATTTTATTGATTTCTATAGCAATTACAGCATTAGCTAAGTGTCGGCAATTCCAAGTCATAAAGAAATCCATTTGGTGAATAGCCGCTATAGCTATATGAGTTGCATCAGTACTGGCTTTTTGAGGAATTAATCCAGAAGATAATATGTGGGTTGAAAGTTCGGACACTTGCTTAAATCATTATAGTGTGACTTTGCACAAAAATCAATTGCATGTCATCTGTGGCAATAAAAAAAGCCTCTCAGTAATTGTCACCTTGAGGCTTTTTTTGTTTTATGATGAAGGGAGTACAACGAAACGCCCATTTGAAAAGCAAACAACGAATATCATCAGTTGACTATTCGTTGTGGTTTTTCCAATTCGTTGTACTCTTTTTCATTTCTTTGTATATTTCAGCCGCTGTTTTGTCTCCAAACAGTTTTTCTTTCATGTCTAAATAATCACTTTGAGTAGATAGATTATCTCTTATAAAAAAGCTTACTTTAGTCAAGCCCAAATTGTTGATAAGTATTTGTATGGCTTCGTGTTTAATAGAGTCACTGCGAGGAACTCTTAATTGGAATTGTTGAGCCTGGATCATTGGTTTTGTACCTGTTGTAGAAAGTCCATTGTAAAGGTAACTGGATTTATCACAGAAAGAAGTCCCATATATCTTTTTATCATCTTATCATCGCAGGTAATAAAAGCATCCACTTGCAATTGCTCAGCACACGCTAAATGTAATGCGTCCATACCTTTGATGCCATATTGTTGTTCTATTTCTTCAGCTCGTTTTAAAGTTTTTTCATCATTGGATTTAAATGCTTTAGCCTTTTGAAGAATTAAAGAAACAAACATTCTTCTCTCATCATGAGGATTTTGAGATTTTTCAAAAACTAACGCATCGGAAGACACAATATCTACAAAACCATTCTCAATTAACATAAAAACGAGCAACATTGATGATGATTCAAGGTAGATTCTTGCTTGTGTTTGATCGTCAAAAATCCGGTTTAAAGCACTACTATCTAAATAAATTATCATTTGGCAATTAGTAATCGGTAATTGATAAAAAGTATTTATCCTAAAATATAAACAGATAATTATGAAAATAGGATTAAAACTCAAATGAACATTATAGCGTGATTTTTCCTAAAATCAATTGTATGTGATATGCGTTCATAAAAAAAGCCTCTCAGTGATTGTCACCTTGAGGCTTTTTTTGTTTTATGATGAAGGGAGTACAACGAATTTGAAAAGCAAACAACGAATACTACACGTTGATTATTCGTTGTGGTTTTTTTAATGGACGTTTTGTAACGAAGTTTTGTTGTACTCTTTCCTGTCTATTTTTGTTCGGGCAAACCCATATTGACTAAAAAATATTTCCTAAAAATACAAGGTTGAACAAGTAGAAAAATTGTGAATTATGAACACATTATTTTTTACATCGCGAATTTTTTATCGGACACTCTTCTGTATTTGGTATATTAAGAAATTCTCCTATCTGAATATTTTTTGGTGTCTTACCAGGATTAACTTTAAGTATCAATTTAGCACAAATGTCTCTTCTATAATCCTTGTGACTATAACCATAACATATCCCTGCTATTATAGCAGGATTGTCATCGAGTTTTACCTTATATTTAGAAAGAGGAGTTACAACGGAGGATGTAGAAGAGAATTCTAAACTAAGCTGTTTTTCTAATCCATTTTCTTCCAAAAATACAACAATATCTCTAACTGGAACAGCATCTCCTGTGTGTCCCTTTTTGCCTCGAACCATTCCTATTACACAATTGTTTTGGTGAAGAACTAATGGTCCTCCAGAATCTCCATTAAATGGAGCTTTTGAGAACAAAAGAGCTTTCGTTTTTTCTTTTACAATTTTAACATCCTTTTTGTTCCACTTTTGAGCATCAGAATGTCCCACAATAAAGCCCTTTTTATCTTTCAAACTTTCATTACAAGATTTTTGTAAAGGAATAGTACATAGGTATTTAAATAAATCATTACAGGATGGACAATCTTCCTCAACTAACAAAAGAGCTAAATCTGTGTCTTTATCATGATTTAGACATTTAGCTTCCATTGTTTGCCATGGAAGTCCTTTAAATTCAACAGAAATTTCATATTTCTTATTATCACAATTATTTTTTATCACATGCGATGCTGTGATAATATAAACTCCTTGCCATTTCATATCAACAATAATACCAGTTCCTATTTCTCCTCCTGCTGTTTTACCATCACTAACAACGACGTGGACAACACCTTTTTTAATATCCTCAATATTAAGAGGATAAGAACAAGAGTTTCCAATACTATTTTGGGTTATTATCAAAAATATTAAACCAATCAATAACCTAATCATATTTCTTCCTTCCTTGATGTTCTAATTTCTTGACAACTAAAAATTACAAAGACTAATGCACCGCTTACAAATATTGGAAACCACCATACCCAAAAATTAAATCTTATCTTCCGTGTTCGATCTTCCGTAAATGTATCATATTTTGTTAAGCGATGCTCTTTTCTTTTATCAGAAAATTTAATAGGATGAGTTTCTAAAGGGTATTCTACCTCTCCTTGTACGCGAGATTTAATATGCCCTGCGTTTAAAAACATTTTTTCTATTACAAAGATATTTTTCGGATCAGAACTTAGAATATCAGATTCCTCAATTTGAATATTATTTATTTTTGGATACTCAGGATAGCTTATGATTCCTTTTTCTCTTAAAACAGTTGCTCTTTGCTTGTTTTTCCCAATAAATTCAAAATTTTCAACTTCTAGTTTGTTGATTGTAGGAAAATGCCCCTCCATAAAAATAGGAATTTCTTTATTATTAAAGGGCATATCCAATTTTAATTCGATAGTATTTCCATAGATATTGAGCTGTTTTTCGGGCAATGAAACTCTAAAAGCAAGAGAATTATTCTGATAAGGTATTTTTACATTAAGTTGAGTTCTCCCAGTTGTTGTAAATTGAAACGGATTGTTAGGATAAAACAAACGAATGGGAAGCTCTTTACGGTTTTCTGCTCGTTCTATTTTAATAGTCAAAATAGTTTCTTTGTGAGCTTCTTCAGTTTTAAAAGTTACTATATCATCCGTATGAATTTGCAGTCCTTCTAATGTTGCTAATTCAGCTTGATTGAAAATAAAATTAACATCTCCCTTTGAAATTTTCATGGGTAATTTCACTAAAGGAATTTTTGTCCATGCATCTTCTGGATATTGTTCTATTGAAGTTGAAGATATTGATTTATTAGGGTTAGCACTTTCCAATCGTTGAGGATTTAAATCAATTCTAGTAAATTGTTTCACTCTGAGAGAAGAAAGTAAGTATTTGTTTAATTCAATAGTTTTATCTACATGACGAAAAGAAATTTGGTTGACAACTAAATCAAGTCGAATATGTGTTGGTATATTAGAATTAACCCAATATGCTCCCCCTTCAACTATAACTATTGGAATCAATAATATAAGTAAAAGAAATGTTCCAAGATAAGATAAAGGACATATTTTTTTTTCGATCCAGTTCATCTTCATCTTAAATATTATTTACAATGTTTTTATTGTGATAGAAACGTACAATTTGACTAAAACTTTGACCATGTGCATATTTTCCCCTAATTGTCAATTCAAAAAAGCCGCTTTCTTTAAGAAGACTTGTAGATAAATCGATCACAAAAAGTTCATCTTGTTCATGTAGAGGTTTATTTTCCAAAATAGTTTTCTTTATTTGTTCATCAAACAAAAACAAATCATAATCTATTTTTGCTCTACTTCCTAATCGAAATGTAAAGTAATATGTAAATTTTTTAACCAATGGTACTTTATTTTTATCAAAAAAAATAACAGGAGTAATCCATTCTTTTCCTCTTGTTTTTTCTAAGCTAGCAACCACACCTAAATCATTTATTGTCAATGAAGTGTCTAATTTTTCAAGGACTTCTTCCGTTTTCCATTGATAATCATTCCAGCCTTGTCCCCAAACATGTCGGGGTTTTACATTATCCATGATATAATCATTTTTACTTGTTAATTCTCGAACTTCTATATTAATTTTAGAAGATTTTTCAAGAAAAAATTTTAAATGAAAAAAAGGCAGTTTACCACCTTGAGGATAACCTGTTGCTTGGGGATTACCTAAAGTAGCAGAGATGAGAGTAATCACAGGATTTCCGGTTTTCACATCTATAATTCCTTCACATCTATCTTCCCTATATTGATATGCCAATTCACTATTTGAAGATGATTTTTCTTCGCAATGTTGGGTAGCTAGATTAGATTCATTAGACGCACTCCCAAAGAAATCGGGAAAAATAAAAAATATTGTTGCCATAGTAACCACAACGATTATACTAAGAACAAGTTTGACCATTTTTAATACCTATCAGAATATCATTGGGATTTAAGTAGCAAATTTTTAGGAAGAAAAATTTTCAGAATTTGAAGTTGAATTAAAAATTAAAAATTCTTAAAACTTGTGAGGTTGCAAGGGTAACAAATTAAAGCTCCGAGGTCAAGCGGTCATGAGCAACAAAATAAAAAAAATTTTCACCAATAGAGTAAATATGCCCAAAATTTATTATAAAATATTTATAAATCAAGTAATTATAATTTTTACCTTCTGAGAAAAATTTCTGCTGTCAACATGATTTACAATTAAATTTTTAAAAAATAATGAATAAAAATTATCTTAAACTGAGATTTGATTTAAAACAGAAAGAGGGATTTAACGGTGGGATGATTAGAAAGGCGTAGTACCAACGCCCAAACGCACTTTTTATTTGAAGCGAATGGGTAATAACAATACAACTATCCAAATAAATTTTGTCCATCAGTCCTCCCAATCGGTGCGGTTAGCCTGAATAATAGCTTCCATTGCTGCTGGAGTACCTGCGGGTGCATTTTGGAAGGCGGGCGAGTTCAACAAAGCTAACACACCAGAAACATGTCCAGTAGGTACAACCGGCTTTGCAATCGGTTCAAGTAGAGTAACCACAGCTCGCATTGGGCGTACTGGATGGAGAGATTCTAACAAACTGATTGTACCGTCTTTTTCAATAACTGCTTCAATAGCTTGTAACATTTTTCTTCCAATATATTGAGATAAGTGTAGGATAGTAGAAGGTATAAAAAAACATGAAACTATAAATCGCTTGTAAAACCAAAAAGACTACTGATTTTTTTTGGCAAAGTTTATAATAAAGTTGATCTGGATAGGATTGATTTGGACGATTGTTAGGGAGTGTGAAAACATGATTATTTGGATAAACCAGGGGATTTAGGATTTGACTTGAGCAAAGAAGCTACTTCTCAAAATTTCAAAATGCCATTGTATGTGAACAAACAGTGTTAGCATAAATATGCTGCCCCTGTTATGTGGATTATCCCAAAGCTCATAACCAGTCGATGATAAGGAAGCACTTCTGGCACATATCTTTACCCGTGTGACATTATTATAGGTAAACTTGGCTTCAATTTCAACCTCGATCAAATAATTAAATCATTTTTCAATTTGAAATGAATCTAATGGGATAGTATAACTTTAATTTTGAGAGAATAGTGTCAGGAGTGGGAATGGTGTTTTTGTTGTAAAAAAAGCAAGAAGAAAAATACTCATCATCTTCAATGTCTTTTCTTTTGGTACTCCGTTTATCATCTCTATCATCCTTTGGTATCCCAAGTTCTCCTTTATTAACAGGTTTCTCTGAAGGTATACTTTTGCAATCCATTGTCCAAATTGGGGATACATAACCAAATTATCCTCGCCGTTAATTGTTCCTGTTAATAATACATCCGCTTTATCAGCTTCCAGTCTATCAGATATATTTACTTGTTTTAGGAACCTCACTCGCTCGTTGGTAGATGCAATAAACAGATTTATACCTGTTTTTTTCAATGAAGGGCCATAGTGACGAATAAGAATTTCCTCTAATGCCCATCCACCTGTGCGTTTCCAACTTTGCTCAAAACTTAAACGTGAATATTTAGCAGGATGATTAAATGGATCGCAATATACTCGATAAATAATAAACCACCAAATATCAGAAGGGTTTGCATATGGCCATAATTTGACTGCTTTAATAAAAGCTCTAGCTACAGCCTCAGTTTTCAACGCTTCTGATAGTTGGTCATTTTTCGATGCTAATTTTGCCAATCCATTTCTTAGCTCTTTAATCACTTGATTAAATTCAGTGACAGTTGCACCATCAAGAAAGTACACAGCCTCATGTTTTGAGTATATGAAATAGACATTTATCCCTGTTCCATATTGCTTAGCATAAATGTTTCGTGGAAATTCTTGGGAATTTTTAGTATTAAGATTTTGAATTATCTGAGAAAGAGACACATCAATTTCTTTAAGAACTAACAACAATATTTCAAGAATTATGCTTATTTCGCCACTTTCAAAGATATCCAAAGCGTTTGAGTAAAAGGGCGAGTTCTTGCCCAGAAATATGACGGGGTAATCTTTTGCTGCTATATAAAGTTTTTTAACTGTACTGCTTTGATGTTTTCTTTATGCTGAACAACATTCGCAAGACATAATAGTATCCACTTTAACGATTGATTTCATGTACTTTCAAAGTATAACCCCTTTCTTTATAAAAACGATAACGCGCTCTTCCTGCTTCTTTCGCCTGCGGAGTATCATCTACTATGTCGGCAATTCGCTTAAATCCTTCAAAAAAAGGTGGCACAGTTTCAGTCATATTGACTAATACATCCATTCCTTCGCAAAATTGCGCTGTGTAGCCAATTCGTATTGGGGCAGATGAAGATACATCTGGGTATATATCGTGCGGCAAAAAGCTTTCTTCCTTGAATGTCCATAACATCGCATCAAGATGTCTGGCAAAACTTATAAAACCTGTCTGGATATAAATACGATAGCCTTGATGCCATGCTTTGTCAGTCAGTTGACAAACAAAACGCTCTTTTTCTTGCCGATTATGTTTGATATGTAAGATGTAAAAATCAATTTGGGGCATAATTATTTTATCTTTTTGAATTGGCGAACTAAAGTTAGAACAAAGGAGTCCAAAGCTGAGGCTTTGGACTCCACTAGAGCATACCTCCCCGTTTAATTTCTAAGTAGTGATTAACCATCATTACGGGGAGTTGTTCAGGTTCCGTATCTAAATAAACAATACCATGACCTTTTAAAGCATCGTGGGCTTTTTGACGGGCATTCAAATAATCTTGGGTGGCTGCATAACGTAACGCATCTTCAAAATTATAGACGGGTTGTTCTAACACTTTATTAAGAATACGTTCTTGTAAACTGGCGAGTAAGACAAGATGTTTTCTGCGAAGCAATTGCAAAGCCGGTAATAATTCATCGCTGTCTTCGTCGCGCAAGTTGGAAATTAAAATGATTAATGCCCGTTTATTGTGTCTTTGCATTAACTGATTGGCAGCGTTTAAATAATCGCTGGCATGGGTGCTGGGTTGTAAATCATAGACGGTATTTAATACCACGTTGATCGTATTCATGCCTTTGCGAGGTGCAATCCAGCGTTGTTGACCACTAAATGTCATTAATCCCAGTGCATCGCCTTGCCGTAACGCAACATAAGAAAGTAATAATATGGCATTCAGTGTGTGATCAAAATGCGATAAAGGACCATCTTGTGCTAACATGCGTCGCCCACAGTCGATTAAAAAAATAATTTGTTGATCTCGCTCATCTTGATATTCTTTTGAAATCAATTTTTTATAACGCGATGTTGCATTCCAATCAATTTGACGTAAAGCATCACCAGTGCGATATTCGCGCAATTGATGAAATTCTAAGCCATCACCACGCCGCTGTAGTTTACGGATACCCAGTTGTCCCAACCGATTTTCCGCAGCAAATAGAGCGTATTTTGTCATGGCGGCAAAGTTAGGATAAACCCGTATCGGTGTGTTGAGTTTTATATAACGGTAGTGTTTCCAAAATCGCCAAGGCGAGTGCATTAATAAATGGACTCCCGCAAATTGGGTTGCGCCACGTTGTTGGGGGCAAATACGATATTGTGTCTCTACATTTGTAGAGGCTGGTATATTAAGGCGTTGTGGTTGCCCTTGTAAATTGCTGGTGATGGGATAATCGTCAAAGATTTCTATTAAGCGGGAGACTTTACTGGGGTTATGGAAACGGAGAATAACTTCACTCCAAACACCCAAAGGAAGTGAACCGAGGACTTGGCGTTGTATTCTAATAGAGGGAATTCTCCAAACTCGGAAAGCATCAAAGAGTGCTAGAAGAAGTAAAATAACGCCACCAAATTGCCAATAAACGATATTATGTGAGTTTAGGGCAGCAATAATAGATAGGATAAGCCAAAAAAAAAGCCCTATAAATGCAGAAATTGTGGGTTTCATAATTAAAAATATTTGTGTTGTATTTTGGAGTCCAAAATTTATTTTGGGCAATTCCAAACCTGAAGGTTTGGACTCCAGTTTGGACTCCAGTAATATTATTTTTTTGAATCAGTGATAAGTTGGGGAATCCATTATTAATTGTTGTTTAAACCATCCAATAAGATCATTTGTTGATTGAATGGTTTGCCCACCAATAAATTTTACAGAATCCACTAAATTATTCACAATGGTTCGAGTTGTACTGTTTTTGCATCTTCCTTCTTTTTCTATCCAGTGAATGCTATTTCCAACAACGACAATACTGCCTGAAACAATCATTGAAGTTACAGAAATTGCAAAGAAACCTAAAGGAGCAATGAGTAAGCATTCAGGGCTGTTACAATGTTCTGCTGAATTCAACATGGTTTCTAATGCGCCCGCAACTAATGCTTGAGTTTGTTCTTCAGAAAATACCAGTTTGAGTTCTTTTGTCATTAATTGGCATTCTGGCAATCTTTCAGTTACGATTGCAGGCGAAAAACATCCAACGGTTAAGAAAGAAAGCAATATCAAAATGCTTATTTTTATCGTTATCTTCCATTTTTCATTTTTCATAGGCTCACACGTTGCCAAAAACTGGACGAAAAACGTGGATCGATATATTTGGAAAATTCTGTCCATTGCGGGTAATAGGCTTGAAAGTTGCGGGCAGATAAACGCGCATCTTTGCAAGGATATACCGATCCTCCTGCTTCTCGCACCATATCGTCTAAACGTTCTAATAATTCAAATGTTGTTGCCCCTTTGATAGGAAAATCAAGGGCTAAAGTCACGCCTTTGCGCGGAAATGATAACATGCCGGGCGATTTTAAATGACCAAAAGTTTTTAAGACGGCTAAAAAAGAACTCATCCCAGAAGCAGCAATGGTTTGTAAAATGGTTTTTATGATACGGTGATCATCATCAGGCACAACAAATTGATATTGCAAAAAACCACCTTTACCATAAAGTCGTCTCCATTCAAAAATAACATCGAGGGGATAAAAGAAGGGATCATAATCAACCAATTGACTGACTGTTTTTTGCCGCTGTTGATTGTAATATAACCAATTAAAGGCAGATACGCTCCATCTGTTTAGCATAAAGCAGGGCAAATTAATGGGCATCGTGCGTAATGGGGGAGGTAATCGACGAAGGAATGGTATTTGCCATTGGCTCGGTACTTCCTCTTCAGAAACATGATTACCTCGAAAAAAAATACCACGTTCTTGAGCAGCTCCCCGTGCATTACAATCTATCCATGCAACGGTATAATCAAAGTATTGATCAGATTGGGTAGAAATTTCAAAAAATTCTTCTAGTTCATTAAATTTGATGGATTCTGCTTGGATAGCGCGATGATAAATACGTTTTAATTGGATTTCTACCCAAGTCACTAATCCCGTTAATCCTAAACCACTAATGGTTGCGGCAAAATAGTCTTCATTACTTGTTGGAGAACAGAGTAAACGCTCGCCGTCAGAGCGCAAAAGTTCAAATTGCAATACATGCCGCCCAAACGTACCCGCACAATGATGATTTTTACCATGCACATCATTGGCAATTGCGCCGCCAACTGTGACAAATTTTGTGCCTGGTGTCGTTGGTAAAAACCAACCGTGTGGCACAACAAGTTCTAATATTTCTGCTAAACTAACTCCCGCTTCACAACGTAACACTCCCTTTTCAATATCAAAATCAATAAAGTGATTAAGGGTACGGGTTGTTAATAGCATCCCATTTTCATTTAAACAGACATCGCCATAACTACGCCCTAAACCATGAGGAAGCATTGTGTCAAGCGAATCAGGCAAGGATTTTTTTCGCCATTGTACAGAATGAGCGCGTTGTGATACTTTGGGAAAATTACCCCAAGATTGATAAATTGTTGACATTTTAAAAATGATTGATCAATAGATTTAATTTGGAATAAATATTGCTTAAAATGATTAACTCATTGTTATTTAATATATTTTTATAAATTGAAAATTGTACATTCTTGTCTTAATATCTTTGCCAATCAAAAAAATTTGAATAAGATTAAACGGATTAGGAACATGTATGAAATAAATTCGACAACTAAACCTGACAGGTTTTTAAAACCTGTCAGGTTTGACAACTTCAAGTTTTGGAAATTATAAAATCCTGTTCAAGATTATTTGGCAAAGATATACTCAACACGGAAACAAACTTAACTTTATTTAACTGATGTTACGCAGATAGCTTCCAAACTGGAGTGCAAAATTTATTTTGCCAATTGGAATGCAAAATTCCTGATTATAACAAATTTTGGGGACACCCCCTAACCCCCCGTACACAGGGGGAAGTCCCAAAATAGAAAAATTAAAGCAAAGTGTCGAATGATGTTTGGTTCCACCCGTGTACGGGGGGTTAGGGGGGTGTCCCTAAAATTATTTGAAGTACA
>JAUCGK010000386.1 GCA_030378085.1 Candidatus Parabeggiatoa sp. HSG14 | reverse complement strand
GGGTGGAACCAAACATCATTTGACACTTTGCTTTTTCTATTTTGGGACTTCCCCCTGTGTACGGGGGGTTAGGGGGGTGTCCTCAATTTTGCACTCCAGTTTGAAAGCTATCTGCGTAACATCAGTTTCTTAATAAGATTGAATGTAAATTCCGAATGTCTGCAAATTCTCCACTTGGTTGAGAAAGTACTTTTTCAAAGCTTTGAGCGAGTTTATGAGCAGCTTCATCAGGCAATGGCATATCAGGTGTACCTTTGGCACTTTGTAACCGTCCCAAAACTGGATAAATGGGTGACGGTTCTAATTGATTGAGATAGTCTTGCATTGGAGTATCTACTAAACCGGGTGCCAGTGCAGAAAAATGAATATGAGGTTCTTCTGCCGCATATAGCGAAAGCAACATATTTAAAGTCGCTTTAGAAAGCGCGTAAGCATTCCAACCTCTTGCACCTGATTGCGATGCACCAGAAGAAATACCGATGACTTGTTTGATATTTGGGATGTGTGAGATTAAACAATCAAGTAACACCTTATTTGACCAAACATTGACTTGCATTGTCTGGTCAATATTTTCAAGAGAAGTCTCTTTCATATCCCCAAAAGTTGGGAGTATCCCTGCATTCAAAACAACCAATTCTAAAGAAGTGACTCCTTCCAGCAATGTGGTTATCGTGTTTTGAATTTGGTTAAATTTGGCAATATCTAACGTCATAAAGTGGAAACGTTCGGAGTCAATCTGAGTTTCCCTTCGACTCACGCCATAAACGTGATAACCTGTTTTCAGGTAATACTTAGCTAATCCGTGTCCTATACCAGAACTAACCCCTGTGATTAAAATGTTTTTTTGCATATACAAACCCTCATGTTGTTTTGGAGTAATCCATTTTGGTTGCTTTGTGCTTTCATAGAATTATTTACAGCAATAAACAATTTTCTATACCAATAATTGTTTTTTAATAATGCTAGGGTTTTCGTCTAAAACAACAGCAATGGGTACCAATCGCCCAACAGTCGTGTAATAGCTAGAGCCAATCGGTGTTGTCGTGGCACGTTCTTTAAAGCGTTGAATATTGGCTAAAAACCAATCACGGGTGGTTGGCATCGGGATAATATATAATTGATGGGGATCAACAAAGTAATAAAAGAGTAAATCAGCTTGGGTATAGAGAAAACAGCCGGGGGTATTTTTTTCCTTATTGCTATGCGTTTCAAAGAAAAAATTACCTGTGGTATGCCAACGATCCCCTTTAATTTCTACTTTGTACTGTTTTTTATCAGTCGTCCACAGTAAATCGACATCAATTTGTTGATAATTAGGCACATTTTCTACATTTTGCACAGAACGAGTTTGCGGCAAGCTATGAAGCCATGCTTCAATGTCTGTAGCTGCTTGTTGTGCAACCTGCATTCCAGAAGCCATGCTAATACTGCGTGTCATAAGTCATTCACCATAGTCACAATACATAGAACTTGTATACCTTCGCCGCGCCCAAAAGCCGTTAAGCCTTCTCCCGTTGTTGCCGTAATCCCCACATCTTGAGTTTCCAGCCCTAATAATTCGCTTATATTTTTTTTCATTTCAGGAATTTTAGGCGTAATTTTAGGTGTTTTGCATTCAATGCTAAATGAAACATGACAAATACGCCAATCCTTCAAATAATTAAGTGTCTCTCGTACATATACGCTACTGTCAGTGATACCATGTTTTAGGCATAAAGCATCGCTGATAATACCAAGGATATTAACACCTGTTCCCCCTGAAATCCCATTACACAAAGCATGTAATACAACATCCGCATCACTATTGCCTTGCAAGGCTGGCTCCCCCTCGAATACAATGCCACCGAGTTTGAGTTCTTTGGTTTTATTATCAAAATCAAAACGATGACTGTCTTGTCCTAATCCGGTTTTTATACGCATAAATAGGTAATTAGTTATTAATGAATTTTTATTGTAAAAAATAATTTTCACAAAATTGGGCATTTTCTACAAAAATTTGAGTATTCTTAAGTTTTATAAGAACCATTTTAACACTTTAATTTATAATTGATTAATTTTCATGTAGATTTTAGAATCGATATAACTACAAGGATTACTTACTGATGTTACGCACTGTACTTCAAAAGTGAATACCAGAGTAGTGCAAAATGAAATTTTGCTGATTGTAACAGATTTTGGGGATACCCCCCTAACCCCCCGTACACGGGTGGAACCAAACA
>JAUCGK010000067.1 GCA_030378085.1 Candidatus Parabeggiatoa sp. HSG14 | reverse complement strand
ATAGTGATACCAATTGAACACTGATTGTAATTTGATTAATTTTACGCCCTGTGCCTGTTTTAGCCTCAATTTCTTTAAACAGAGGATTTTTTTGAAAAGTTTTGATATAAAAAGTGGGATCAGGTTTATTGGTTTCAATTGTAAAACGCAATTTTCCCATTTGATAAAACCATTCTATTAATTTGGTATTTTTGCGTGGCATAGCCTCAGCAACTTGTGTTATCAACTCAATTTGTGAAGGATAAAGATTTAAATCAAGTAAAGATTTTAATTTATTTTTATGATCAAGTGCTTGTGTCCTCGCCATTAAAATAGGGCCAACACTATGAGTTAATTCATCAACCTGTGTTTGTAATTGTGTGGCTGCTTGCTGCCATTTCCAAATGCTAACCGTTTGCCAAGTTAAAAGTATCGTAAAAAAAGCAATCCCCAACATCACCCAAACTTGTTCTTGATAAAGATAAAATTTATCAAAATGTGTTTTGGTTCGTCCCCAAGGTCGTTCTAATAAAGGGCATTCTATAGTTGGTGGAAAATTTTGGTGTGTTGATAAACCATAAATTCTTTGAAAATTAATCCATTCACCAATTTTAGGTTTATCTATCCACCAACGGCTACCAACTAATATTCCTCCCTTCCAGACTTGCCCTTCAAAACCTTCTAAACATTGCAGAAATTGCACAGTGTCTATAGTGGGATGAGGACGTAATATAGTTTCAGGTAAAATAGTGGCCTTTTTAATACCCGTCTCTACTAAACCTTTGTGTTGTCGTTGTTTATCCCAAATCCATACTTGTATCTGTCCACCTTGCCAAACCTCATAGCTGGCATATTCTTTAAAAGGACTCCACTGTTGAATTTTGAGTTGTAACACGCCGTCTCTGCGAGTCATAGGAATATCAGTCAAATCGAATAAACGATAATGACACATTCTCCGTGACATAATCCACTCACGACGGCCTTTCATCTGCCCTTGTGGTGTCACAATATCATTATGATTTTGCAGATAGCGTTGAGGTAAAAAAAGTCGTTTTGGCATAGATGTAATGTCTAGGGAGAAAACAGTGTTGAATTAAAAACAGTCGTTTGAGCATGGATAGGATTTTTTTTTGTATAATCAGGCAATAACGCCCATTCTAAAGTATAATCTATTAACCAAGGTTCATAACCATCAACATTATGAGTTAACTTTAGTTGAACTTGACGCATACGTTGGGCATCTTCATACCAAAGTGTCAGACGTAAATAATGTGATGGAAAAAAATTAGCTTCCATCGGATCTACATTCAAATGGACTCCTGCCATTTGGTTTACCTTATTTAAAGTATAAAAAGGCACTGTTCGACGAAATTTTGTCAAACTTTTTGCACCGTCTGCTGTTATGTTATAAGCCGCTTGCAATACCAATGAGGGTGCTGTATTAAAATTAGGCATTGCTGGTAATACTGTATTTGTCAATTGTCCAATTCGATTATTCTCCCACATAAGAGATTGCTCAGTCCAATCAAGAATCCGCTGGCTCTCCATAGGATTTATCAAAAAATGATTAGTGGGAGGAAGTAAATCACGCTTTTCATAATGGTAAGCTTCAGCCCCATTAAGTCTATGCAGATCATCAGTATCAATATAGTCATAGAATTTAGCAATTAAGGGAGGACGCAATTCTATATCAACTCCCAAAAAACCTAATAGTTGATTAAGCGTTGCTGCGGAAACTAAGTTAATAGGAATAAGTCCACCTATATCTTGCAAAGCAAAATAGGCTTTACCATGACCAAAATAAGGACTATCATCTAAAAATATTTCACCACCAATAGGTAAAATACTATCGCCTTCAGAGGTTATGCTATTATTTTGTTGTTGTGTAAATTCATCCTTTAATTCATCAAGCGTTTTTGTGGCATCTAGCTCTTTTTTGGGAGGCACAGTCAAACCGGCAATTGTCATTCGCTGAGTCGTTAATAAATAAATAATATTTGCTTGCGTACTATGCATATCAATTTCCCCCTGCAAATTATCCTGCATTTTTTGGGCAAGCGTGATAGTACGTTGTGTCCACAAAGCAAAAAAGCTAATCGCAATAGCCAATATTGCTAATACCCATAACGTTGTTACTAAAACAAAAGCTTTTTGGTGATACCACATTTTGGTAAGTGAAAAGTAAAAAGTGAAAAGTGAAAAGTGAAAAACTAAAAGTGAAAAGTTTGATAGTCTTTATTTGTGAATAAAGGAAAAATCTTTAGGAATGAGGATTTAATAACTTCAAACTTTGAGGCTCAAACCTGACAGGTTTTTAAAACCTGTCAGGTTTAAGAGTCGAGTTTTATTTAATCCTCATTCCTTAGTAGGGTGGGTAGAGCGATAGCGCAACGAAGTAACGGAACGTTCAACCCACCATTTCCGAGGCTCGGTGGGTTTCCGCTGCACTCCTACCCACCCTACGAAAAACATTTTAAATCAAATACTTAAATACTTGTGTATGAGGATTTAATAACTTCAAACTTTGAGGCTCAAACCTGACAGGTTTTTAAAACCTGTCAGGTTTAAGAGTCGAGTTTTATTTAATCCTCATTCCTTAGTAGGGTGGGTAGAGCGATAGCGCAACGAAGTAACGGAACGTTCAACCCACCATTTCCGAGGCTCGGTGGGTTTCCGCTGCACTCCTACCCACCCTACGAAAAACATTTTAAATCAAATACTTAAATACTTGTGTATAACGATGAGGGGTACTTGTGGGTAAAGATTAGATCAAGATTGGGGATAAAGCAAAATTTTTTACAATCAATAATTTTTCACTTAACTTAAGTTTAGATTTAAAATTCCTCTAAACGATAGTCAATTCTTGTCCTATTATGTTCTGCTAGTTTAACTATCCAAGTAAAAGGTGTTTGTCGTCGTTGCCCTTGCAATAAAATAAGACGAGGTATTTGAGGTGGTTCTTTACCAAATTGAGGGGGCCATTTATCATGCCATTCACCATCCTTTGCCATATAACGAAAATATCCCTCATCTCCCAACCAATGAGCCACTACCCAATATTCATCCTTGCTATTTTGATAACGTAATCTTGTTACACCGCCATCATATTGCAGTTGCCACGTAAAATTTGTTGGTACGCCAGTAGCCACATCTAAAGCTGCTAATGTTAAACCACTGAATTGATGTTCATCCCCTTTAAAGATATGTTCTCCCTCTCTGTAATCTGTCACAATTGCAGCAGTGCTACTTCTAAACCAATACTCAATAATGGCACCTTGTTGTAAATCATAAATATGGGTAACAAACCGCGAGCGTAATTGTAAAATATGAAAAACACCCTCCAAAAGCAAAGTGCTAATAACACTCACCAGTATTAAAACAACCAGTACTTCAAGTAAAGTAAATCCTCGTAACCGCCTCATTTTAACTAAAAATCATCCTCAAATTTAAGAACTTGTTCAAAACCCACTTGACGCAAGGTAAAGCGTGCAGTCAAAACATCATTTACATGAACTTCTATCTTTGTATCATATAAACCTATTTGAAAAATGCTCATACCTCCTGTTGTGCTGACACCATCTTTAGGTAATTCAATTGCTGTGGCATTCCAACTGATTTTGTAAATACCAATTGTTTCTTCACCTTGTGGTTTTTCTAAGGGATTAACTGTATCCATAAACGCTAATACATTGCGTATTGCATCGTTACGTTGTTGCGCTGCTTGAACACGTTGAAGGCTGATAAGATTAGTATTTACCCAATCTAACAAAGCTATACCCACCGTAGCAACCAATACTAATGCAACAATTGCCTCAAGTAATGTAAAACCTTTTTGCTTCATAACAATTTAGGTTGGCAAAAAGGCGGAGCAAGTTGTACGCGAAATTCTTGAATTTGGTGATTTAAATAAATAAGTCCTCCACTACATACACCATTAGCACGGAACAGAATAGGTATTTTAGTGTGTACACGCCATCCTTCAGGTAATTCAAGAAAATTATTAATTGTTTTTTTTTTATCAATTATTTCAGATTTTATTTCTTCATACTCAGTACTTATTTTTTGTACAAGAGGATAAGTCGTTAATTCAAAATCATGTCCTTGTTGAAAAGCCAAGTAATTCAATTTTCCCAATTGTATCAATACCTCATCACGTTCTAAAGATGCATGGAAACTGTCATACATCGCTACCAAACGGGGAGCTGCTAATCCTGTTAATAAACTTAAAACAACAAGTACCACAAGGAGTTCAAGCAAAGTAAACCCCTGTTGGGAAAATAAATAATCAAATTTTATCATAATGATTTTAAAAGATTTTAAATAGAGAATTTTTTTATTGTAACAGATTTTAGGGACACCCCCCTAACCCCCCGTACACGGGTGGAACCAAACATCATTCCCCCCGTACACGGGTGGAACCAAACATCATTCGACACTTTGCTTTAATTTTTCTATTTTGGGACTTCCCCCTGTGTACGGTTCGACACTTTGCTTTAATTTTTCTATTTTGGGACTTCCCCCTGTGTACGGTTCGACACTTTGCTTTAATTTTTCTATTTTGGGACTTCCCCCTGTGTACGGGGGGTTAGGGGGGTGTCCCCAAAATTCGTTATAATCAGAGAATTTTTTTATGGGAGGGATTTCAATTTAGTAGAGACACATGGCCATGTGTCTCTACAATGGAGTAATTCCAAAAAATCAGGAAATTTTAAAAAAATATCGCATTATCTAGGTGGCAAATATCCAATATCCGCATTATAGTCTGCTCCACCAGGTTGTCCATCTGCCCCAAACGAATACAACGCAAATGGCTTTCCATTACTGCCTGGTATGCTGTATTGATAAGGATGATGCCAAGCATCTGAGGGAAGTGCCTCTTCTAAATAAGGCCCTTTCCAAAAAGGTTTGATACTTTCATCATTAGGAGGAGTACTTAAGACAACCAAGCCTTCTTCATTTGTTGGATAACGACCAATATCCAAATAAAAGGTTCCTATAGAACCTTTGAGCATTTTGATTTGGAAATCAGTTGTTTGTACTTTCGCTTTATCAACATTACCAAAAATCATAGGGCCCACCAATCCTGCAAGTAACCCAATAATCACCAAAACAACTAACATTTCTAACAAAGTAAAACCTTGTTGTTTACCAAATTGCATAATTTTCCTCAATAGTTTTAAAACTTACTTTTTAGTTTATAACATAAAATGATAAATTGTATAAAATATTACGTATTGATAATTTACTAATTGCTATTCACAATTAATCTTTAATCATTTTCCAAATATTATTTTTGTCACGTTCAATAATTTAATTATTGTCAGCAAAAAAAACTAAAAAATTGGGAAACTTTTTCATTTGATAGTTTTGTTACTTTAAAATATATACAATTTATCATCGCGGCTAAAAAAAAATAGGAGTCCAAAACTAAAGTTTGGACTCCTACAATCATAGAATGATTTATGGCAAAAATTAAATTACACCACCCAAGCTAAAGCTAATACGGTTACCATCAACAAATAAATTGGAGTGTAACTGACACGATAAAAACCGTGAAATGCACTTCCCAATAGCTGGGTTAAATGAATGAGAGCTTGTTCTAATTTAACTATTGTGCCTTTAAACCAAGGCTTTATAACACGCATGACACCGGGGTAAAAATTATGGGTGTAATTATAAGGCACATCGGAAGAGAGGAAATGTCCGCCAGCATAGTTATCCCATTGGTGAACGATGAAGCGTTTATTACCAAGGAAAAAGAAGATAATTGCACCAATACCAAGCCCATAAAAGAAAATGCCTGTTACCCAAGCCATATTAAGCCCGCCAGTTTCCCAAGGAATACCTTCTATGTGATGATGAATAAGCGCAAAACCTAATGCGGCTTGTGCTTGATCCACCATGCTTAAAACGAGTCCAGGAAAAACGCCAGTGATAAAAGCAATACCTGCTAAAACTAGCATCGGCAATGTCATTGTCCAAGGGGCTTCTTTCAATTCATAGTGTTCTTTTCGCAGTTGTCCCAAGAAAATGTTATGAATCAATTTATAGACACTCAGAATAGTGCCTAATGTGCTGATAGAAGCTGCGACCAAAAGTAACGGCAGTTTTTCATCCAATAAGGTTTTGTAAATCATCCATTTAGAGACAAAACCATTCATTGGTGGCAAGCCTGCTAAACCAATAATCCCCATAAGTAACGCAACATAAGTAAGTGGCATTCGCGTAATCAGCCCACCTAAACGATCTAAATCAGTCGTTCCCGCGCGATACATAACAGCGGTAACAGCTAGGAATAAAGCCGCTTGATAGGTGGCATAATTAAAAACGTGCATTAAACCACCCGCAACGCCCATTGGTGTCGCAAGCGCAATACCTAATAACATAAATCCTCCCTGCCCCACGCCATGCCAGGTTAACAGTAAACGGGCATCACTTTGTTGTAGAGCAATATAGGTTGGGATAATTGCGGTAAGGGCTGCAATCCACATAAATAGGCTACGAGCATCTAAAAAAGTAAAGGGAATCGTCATTTCAGCAAGACGCGCTGCTCCCATAGGTTGTAAAAGTACCAATGCGAGGGCAAACAATCCCATTCTGGCGGAAATGGCATTTAAAAAGGCTGAATTAGCACCCGGTGTTTCAGCGTAAGCATCTGCTTGCCATAAATGAAAAGGCATCATTGCCATTTTTACTAAAAAACCACTACCAAAGAGTAATACATACGCCCATAATAAAGGGGTTGGTGCTTCAGACAATGTATTCCAAAAGGAACCAAAATCGAAAGAACCCACATGGCTATAGACAAGGGCGATGCCTGCCAAAATTGCCATCGTACCACTCATTGCA
The DNA here is from genome assembly GCA_030378085.1 of Candidatus Parabeggiatoa sp. HSG14. Taxonomy (GTDB): domain Bacteria; phylum Pseudomonadota; class Gammaproteobacteria; order Beggiatoales; family Beggiatoaceae; genus Parabeggiatoa. The sequence continues at coordinate 13,564 of JAUCGK010000067.1, read as the reverse complement.
TAAATCAAATAACGAAAAGCAGCATCGGCTGCTTTACCACCACGGTGAGTCATCATTAAATAACCGGCCCAACTCACCAATTCCCAACCAATAAAGAGACTCAGAAAATCGCCGCTAGATAATAAAATCAGCATAGCTAATACATTAAGTGCTAAAGCAACATGCTGTTGACGCATATCTTTTTGAGCGGCTCCCCATTCTCCTGCTGTGTACCAAGAAGAGAATAATGCAGCACCCACGGTGATAATAGCAAAAAACCAACCTAAGCCTGTCATTTGCCAGTGAATCACATTATCAAGAACCGTAAAAGAGAAGGAAGAGGAAATGGGCATTTTATCCCATAAAGCAATTAATACAATCAGTTGTGTGGCATAAGCAATGACACCAAACCAACCTGCAAAACGTTTTGTTCCTAACCAAAAAATGAGGGGAACTGTAGCTAGAGAAATAAGCAATAATAGATTAAGTAAGTTCATTATGATTTTTATTTAGTTTTTGAGTAGTTGTGAAAACTCAAAGCTAAAGCTTTGGGAATTTCTCGATCAATTAAACCTGACAGGTTTTCAAAACCTGTCAGGTTTAGTATTTGGATATTATTTAATCCTCATTTTTGATCAGCAAAAATTTGCTTAAAAAATGTCTGTAATTTTTCCCAAGATGCTTTATCAGCTACTGCATCATAAGCCAATGCTAAGTTAAATTTCTTAGCAAAAAGGTTTGCGTCGGGATTAGTAAAACTGTGTATAACGTTTGGATAACCGACAAATTCAAAATCCACTTTCGCATTTTCCATTTCTTCCTTGAAAACTTTTACTTGTTGGGGAGGTATGAATTGGTCATCATTACCATGAAGTACCAACACTTTGGCTTTTACTTTGCCCAGTTGAGCAGGATTTTTTGTCGCTAGGCTACCATGAAAGCTTGCAACACCTGCCAAATTAACACCCGCACGCGCCATCCCAAGTACCACACCACCACCAAAACAATAACCAATGGCTGCCATTTTATCGGGATTAACCGTTTTCTGTTTTTTCAATATATCCAAAGCTGCCACAAAGCGAGCCTTACCTTTATCCATATTTTTTATGACTTCCATCATAAATTTCTTGGCTTCGTTGGGATGCGATGCTATTTTACCATCACCATACATATCCACAGCGAGGGCCGCATACCCTAATTCTGCTAACATGCGGGTACGTTTGCGAGCGTACTCGTTATGCCCCCACCATTCATGAACAACCAATACACCAGGACGTTTACCCTTGATGCTATCATCGTAAGCAAAATAGCCTTTTAGCGTAACTCCATCGGCTGTATAATCCACTTGTTCACCTTTTACCACTGCATAGCTTGGTAAACTGACAAACAACAGTAGTACAAACAAATATCTTAAAAAATGAATCATATTAAATCCTCAAATTGGCATTTTACTTGTTGAACCATTTCTGTGATGGAACAGAGAGTGGCTTTACCCGTCATCAAATTTTTTATTTGAACCGTGTTTTGTGAAAATTCGTCTTCACCAGCAATAATCGCTATTTTAAAACCTTTTTTATTGGCATATTTTAATTGATTCCCCAAACGTGCTTTTTCGAGATAAACTTCAGTAGGAATACCTGCATCACGAAGTTCACTCCCAATACGAAGGTAATCATTAATGCGGTTTTCATCCATAGCAGTAACAAGTACCAAAGCAACAGTGGCAGCTCCCACTTTGAGTATACCCGCTTGAATAAGTTGAGGTACTAGTCGAGTTATTCCAATAGATATACCAACACCTGGTAGCTTTTCATTGGTAAAAAAACTGGCTAAATCATCGTATCTACCTCCAGAACAAATACTACCAATTTTTGGATGTTCTACTAACACAGTTTCATAAACCGTACCTGTATAATAATCAAGTCCTCGTGCAATACTGAGATCAATTTTAAAAAACGCTTCAGGAACGCCAAGGCTCCGAACACCTTCAACAACAGTCGCTAACTCTTTAACGCCTTGGGAAAATTGTTCATTAATTTGGATCATGCTATTTAATTTTGTAAGCATGTCCTCCGTGTTCAGTAACTCTCCCAAAAAACTGAGTAATTTTTGTGATTTTGTTTCATCAACCCCCGTCTTCACTAATTCCCTAACAACTTTTTCTGCGCCCATTTTCTCCAGTTTATCAATAATCCGTAGAATATCTCCCGTTTGATCTGCTGGGATAGCAAGTTCTTGAAAATATCCCTGAAGAATCTTACGATTATTGATTTTAATCACAAAATGGCCGATTTTCATTTCATCAAATATTCGATAAATAATACTTGGAATCTCAGCATCAGTTAAAGGACTGAGGGAACCTTTACCAATAACATCAATATCACATTGATAAAATTCCCGATAACGCCCTTTTTGCGCCCGTTCTCCCCGCCAAACTTTCTGAATCTGAGAACGACGAAAAGGAAAGGAAAGTTTATCTTTATATAACGCAACATAACGTGCGAGAGGAATCGTTAAATCAAAATGAAGTGCAAAATCCGTGTTTGGATCCTCGCCTTCTTCCGCAGCAAAACGAGAAATTGCATAAATTTCTTTTTCATTGCCACCTTTTGAAGCTAATATTTCTTTACGTTCTACCGCTGGCGTTTCAATAGGTGAAAAACCGTAACGCTCATAATTATTACGGACAATATCAAGTACTTTTGCAAAAATAATTTGTTCTTCTGGTAAAAATTCTGGAAACCCACTGATTGGTGTTAATTTTGTTTTTGCCATTTTTTTCCTTTGTTTAGAATATTAGAGTTTCCCGATTGAGTGAAGTACGTTTCTAGTTGTTTCGGGAATGGAGCAAAGCGGATTTCCCAAAACTTTGTACTTTAAACTAATTGATGAGGTACTATGCTTGCTATTTATTACCAATAAACAGCATTGCAATAAATACAAGATAATTTTTTTATGTCATTTGCACAACGACAGTTTTTACAAATTTTAATCTCTATTGGAATGTCTTTTTTTAGCATTTTTACTTTAATTGGAAAATGGAGGATTTTTAATAATTTATAAATATCATTTTTTGGTTCTTCTCCAATTAAAATACCTCTTACTGATTTATCAAACGTTTGTTTTTGAATATCCTCTAAATATCCATTCAGTTGTAAAACATCACTATCAATAAGTGGTGTTACTTTCAATTCCACGACAATAATTTCATCGTTTAAATAAACCACAATATCAGCTCTACCAGATTCTAAGCATTTTTGGAATTCAAAAGAAGCATTTAAAAATTGAGATTCGATAAGATATGGATGGATTTCAAGCAAACTTTGAAGCTCACTTTCTGGTATTTTACGACTAATCATTGATTTGTTTCAAAATTTCAGCACAAACTTTTTTAAACTGAGAGGTTGAATCATCTCTTGGTTTGTGAATACACATTGGGACAAACTCAGATGCTGCTTCTCTAAGAGATGTCCTTTGATGTATCATGGTATCGAAAACTTTGGCATTTTTATCAATCGAACCTTTTTCTTTGAAATCAAAAATCTTTTGTTCTATATCTTCTATTCCTGTTCCATGAGCATTAATAAATCCAGAACGACTGTTACCAGCTTTAATGACATTATTTAATATAATGCCAGCCAGTTTTACCGATTTATCAGATTCTTCTTCTGCAATTTCAATCACTTCATTTAATTGTTTAATAAGTAGTTCAATTCCAAACAGAGATAATTTTTCCGGCAAAGCAGGTATCACATAATAATCTGAAGCATATAAAGCGTTCATAGTTGCCGTATAAAGATTAGGTGGGCAATCAATAAGTATTAAATCATATTGTTCTTTAATTTTTTTAAGTGCATTATTTAAAATAATATATTGAGTACGTTTATAGGTAACAATTTTTTGTTCTAATTCTTGTAGATGGAAAGAAGCTGGTAACAAATCCAAATTTGGAAGAGATTGTTTTTCCTTATAGTTCACAACAGAAGTGATAATCGCATTATCAAAATCAAATTTATCTTTTTTTTCTATTGCGTCAAGAAATATTTGATATACCGTTTTGGCAATAATCTCGTCTTCGGATGCTTTAGGATTTTGATTTTGAAGCAGAACATCATTAATATAACGTTCTGGATTCATAAGCAATATCGACGTATTCGATTGTGCATCCGCATCTATAACCAGGACTTTTTTATGACTGTGTGCAAATTCACCAGCAATATTCACACAACAAGTTGTTTTGCCTACACCACCTTTCAAGTTGATAAAACTAATTACTTTTGCTGTCAAACTGAAAGCCTCCTTTTATCAAATATTTAATCTTTGTTGGGAATCTTCATTATTTTTAGATTTGTCAGTCGTTTTATTTTCCAATTTTTTGTCAGTGTTATCCTCCTCTTTTTTGGCTACCATTTTTCTAGCAATACTTTGTTTCTGTGTTATTTTCAAAAAAGGTTTTTCCAATTTTTTTTGATTAGTACTTTGGCATTCACTCTTTTGATTTTGCTCCAGTACCAATTTGTATAATTGTTCGATGACTGCTTTCCGTTCACTTGGAGGTATATCACGAATTTTATCAAATGGATAAGTGCTTTCTCGTTTAACGGTTTCAGGAGATTTAGGAACTTGTACTTCTTCACTCGTAATAGATTTCAGATAAGTTAATTCTTTTGACTTGTCATCATTAGAAACTTTTTTCCAAAAGTCCCCCTTCTTGGACGAATATAAATCTTTATTGAATTCTTCTGCAATACGTATAATTACAGAAACTAACTGATTTGTAATATTATAAGGCCTTGAAGAAATGAAAACAGGAATTTTATCTTTATCACGTACAATGTAACTTTCAATTTTATAATGAGTACCATGCCTATCAGTGTAAGTAGTTGCTAAGACTTCTTCACTTTCTTGACTACCTTCAATAGGGCTAATTCCGGCAACAGAAAGTACATTAGACTTATAGCAAATAGTTTCCCCTTCTTTATCCAATGCACGGATTAAAATTTCCTTTCCTACAGGAAATTTACTTGAATCATTTTCATTAATAAAGCTTGCAATGAGTATGGAATTATTCTTATGTTCAGCAATTGAACATATATCTTTTACATCTTCACATACAAGATCAATAACTTGATAATTTTTTTCTTGAAAATCGAAGCTATGTTGCAATTTTTTATAAAAGTCTAAAAATTTTAGATTAAATTGTCCTCCTATCTCTGGATATACTTTTGTCCCTATATCCTCACAACAAGCCTTGATAAAATCAAGATAAGAAATAATGTCTTTGTACAACGGTGAACCTTTTGTAGTCGTAATGATACTCGTTGATTCAAGATTGAACCCTTCTAAGGCACTGCGAGTAAAATTTTGGCTCCCTATCCAAATTTCTGCTTTACCATCAGGAAAATCAAATAAAAGTAATTTAGTATGCAATAGAGGATGTCTTCCAGTTTCTACACGGTAAAGGAACAAATAAATATTTGAATCTTTTTCGACAAATTTTTTTAAGCAGTCAATATCTGTTGGTTGATGAATATCAACACAAACATAAGAATCATTATGACTTAATTTATCAGCTAATCCTTTAAGGTAGTCTGTATCTAATTTCCAAAATGCAACAGCACCTTTTAAGGATACACATTCATTGATAGATTGTTCTAATTTCTCTTTAATGTTTCGTTGTTGTTGAGATTGTAAAAATTCTATTTCCATAAATTTTTCCTAAAAATTATTTTTAGCCAAGTAGAGTAAGCAACGTTGGTGCGTCTTTGCTGATATTAAGCTAAGATTTTAAAATGCTCAAGTCTTTTCTGAAAATTGGAGTGAAATCAAATATTCAAAGCTATCGCAAATTAGCATATTTCGATTTTGCTGAGTAAATGACAGTATTGCTGTCAAGTAGCATTATTCAACCTCCATAAAAGGATCAGTCCTATCTTGACGCATTTCTCGTTGCCATTTAACGGGATCAGTAATTTTAGACACCGCGCCATTTAAACCAGCTATCTCTTCAAGTATATCAATAGCGGATTGTCCGGGTAATTTAAGTTGTTGAGGAATAGGCTCTTCTTTTAGTAAAGTGACATAAACCAATATAGGCTGGTTATTCACAGAAATTTTTCCATCATCAATCCATTCCAGTTGGTTACTTTTTAAAACCGCTTTATAACTTTGTAACATTATTATATCGTATCCTTTTAAATATTGGCACGTATTATAGATGTTTAAAAAAATAATTTCACAAATCGGGCAAACACTTAAGGAAGCCTTTACATGAAATCGTATAACATAATGTATTTGTAGAGAGATACCTGTGTGTTTGCCTTTTATTAATTTTTAACTTGTAATACTCATGACGATGTATGCAAATTAAATTTGATGTATTTTTCTCCGTTAATTATCTAACATACTATTTTTATTAGAGATAATTTTTTTAACCCTTAATTGATTAGTCATGTTTTCTATCGGTTTAGAACGAGAAAACCTATTTTTTTTTGCGGTGTTTTTTCCGGCGTTTTTTCGATGATTTTATCAAAGAAAGCGCGTTCTTATAATTTATTGTACACATAATAATATGTGGATGGTTTGGATCAAAAGAATTTCTTAAAATTTTTAATGCCCGTTCATACATGGGTTTTGCTTGGGAGTATTCCCCTGATATTTTATATAATTCCGCGAGATTATTGAGACTGATTGCGACATCAGGATGTTCATCGCCCAGGGCATTTTCACGAATAGCCAGTGCTTGTTCCATTAATGGTTGAACTTCTTCGTCTCTTCCCATTACTTTATATAAGCCACCCAGATTATTGAGCGTGGCTGAAATGCTTGGGTGTCCAGGTTCTAGAATTTCTTTCCAGATTTCTAATGCCCTATCATAAAGTGGTTCAGCGTGTTCGTAATCACGTTGGGCTTCATATAAACCACCCAAATTATTGAGCGTTGCGGCGAGATTTGATTTTTCATCACACAAACCACCTTCCCAAATCTCTAGTGCTTTTTCATAGTAAGGTTTTGCTTCATCAAACAGTCTTTGCGCTTTATGTAAACTCCCTAAATTGTTGAAACTTGTTCCTTTTTTTTCGTATAGCACCTTTACGTCTGAAGGTTCTTGGCTTAATGCTTTTTCTACAATTTCCAAAGCACGTTCATAGAGTGGTTTTGCTTGAAGATATTTGCCTTGGACATGATATAAACTGGCAAGATCATTTAGTGTTTCTGCTATTTTGATATGCTCTTTACCTAATATTTGTTCACGAATAGCCAATGCTTGTTTATAAAGTGGTTTAGCTTGCGCGTATTGTCCTTTCTCGTGTAAATAATTTGCGGTAATATTCAGTAAATAAGCATTGTCTTCAGAAGCCAGCCCCCATTTTATAATTCGATCCACACAAGCTTTAGCAGAAGGCAATAAACGTTGACATTGTGTCCAGTTTGAAAATTTAACTTCAGGAAAAACATTCTTTACTGATTGGGCTGCTTTTTTTACCCAATCATGTTGTTCTGATTTTGATAATCCTTGTCTCAAGAAATTTTGTATAGAGTAATTCATGGTTACCATGTTATGAGAAGGATCGTGGTGCAAAAACCCTGAATTGCAAGCCTCTGTCAATGCATTTTCCCATGTGGTAGGATCAGAAATACCTTCAAAATGTTCCCCTAAATCTTTAGTACCTTCTTTCAAGATTTCTTCGGGAATGTTCTCTGCGTAAAAAGCACATAAGCGTAAGAAGTCAGCAGACACGGGATTTATTTTTTCAGTATCAACTAAGGAAATTATAAAATCACTTGCTATAGTGTCGTGATTTTTCTTTGTCGTTTTTTTCGTCATTTTTTCAATTGTCGTTTTATTTAGTAGAGACACACGGGTGTGTGTCTCTACTATAAGATTATTCCAAAGGTACAGCACCTGTTAGCAAAAAGGATGGCATACTAAAAGGATTGGTTGACATTTGATGCGTTAATTCCACCGAAAATTTGCCTGAAAAGTTCAATAATAAACCTTCCGCTGTTGCCTCAGACGCAATAAGATGCACAATGGGCATAGACAAAATACCACTAGACAAATCAAAGGTTGGATATTGACGATCATTTGGCAACGTTACAATGTCCTTAAAGGATTTCGTGGTTTGCAAACTGTTTCCTGCGAGATCAAGTATGTATACCGAACTGTCAGGCTGCATCATTACCGCCTTAAAAAAGACTTTTGTTCCTGTGTCAGTGACTATTTCAACAACAGGAATGGAAAGAAGAGGTGGATTATACGGATCAGGCTCTGTAGAAAAAAGATAAGAAGTATCAGCAACAGCACCAAAGAAAAACAAAGCAATCAATTCATGGCCAACAGTTGAAGGATGAATATCATCCCAATAAAAATAAGTAGAAGCATCTTCACAAATAGTTCCAGCTTCTTGATTAAGACAAACTTCAGTCACATTGGTTAAGGAAAAAGAAGATTTGGCGATAGTGTCAGGATCGCTTACTATCTCAAAAGTCGCCGGCATATCTACTTGGATAACTTCTAATGGCAGAAGACTTTTAGCTAATGCTTTATTAAAGGCAACAGTTAATTGAGTCATTGTTGTACTAATGCCGCTTGCCTTGGCTCTGGGAGTTGTCCCTAAATCGGGCAGATTAGGTACCAATATATGTTTGGCACCATGATCGCGTAAATTTGTCACGGCAGTTACAATATTAGTAACGCTTGTATTGATGGTTTTTGTTGGATTTGTTACACCCGCCAAAAAATCATTACTCCCAGCCCAAACCACATATAACGCAGTAGAATCAGCAGCAGATGTTCCTTCAATATACGTATTAACTTGCTGTTGTAGCCCTGGTAATTTATCACCCAAAGTGTTTGTCGTACCTGTTGTGGCACCACCCCAAGAAAAATTAGTTTCTGGGTTGTAACCTAAATCCAACTCATAAGCAAGATATTCCACCCACATTGGTCCATCGCTAAAATGCCCATCATAAAAGGGTTCAGTCGGTTGTCCAGTGGCTTCAAAAAATCGCCCTGTATCAGAAAGGCTATCCCCAAAAACATATATCTCGCTGTAGGGATAACTCCATGCTTGATTTGGCAGATAAAGGCCAAAAAGCAGTATAATACTGAGAATAGAAGATTTTTTCATAAAATTATTCTCCAGAATAAAAAATAAACAAAAACGTGCAAAGTAAATCTTGCACACCAGATACCAAAGTTAAAGCCTTGGACTCCAAAAACTCTCTATAGTTTTTCAAATAAATAATTTCACGCATCAAACCTGACAGGTTTCCGAAACCTGTCAGGTTTTTGACAGTTATTTTTCTGAACGTTTATAGATTGAGATCATACCTAATTTATGGAAGTTTACTACCACAAAAATATTTTTATTATACCTTTTCATTTTGAAAATGCAAAGCTAACCACACAGTTGGTTGTGATGAGTCTGTCCATTCAACACGATGACGTTGATGAGCGGGGATATGGACATAATCCCCAGGATGTAGCACTTGAACTGTGTTTTTCGTTTCAAATAATAATCCTGCACTACCACTTAATAAAATAACCCATTCTTCTTTTTCTTGATCATACCATTCACTAGAGGGCGTAGCCTGCCCCGTTGAAACAATTCTTTCAAGCGTAAAATGTGATGTACTGAGTAATTTTTCAAAAACCTCAGTATGCGTACTGACAGACGCAAAAATATTATCAATATTCATAAAGAGAATGTAAACTCTAAATTTCTCGTTCCAACGTTCCAGCGTCACTGCCATTAAGTTAAGGGTTTTAATTAGGGTAACCACAAGGGATTACCCCTATAAAATCAATGAATTACATAGGGGCAATCCTTTATGGTTGCCCTTAACTTAATGGCAGTAACGCTCCAATGTTACTCCTTTATAAAAAGAGAATGTAAATTCTAAATTCCTAATTTTCAATTTTCAATTTTCAAAACTATCCTTCTTTCGTTACTCTTAATAATTCATCTACTGTCGTCTCTCCCTCTAAGACTCGTTTGATACCATCTTGTTGAATATCTTCACTTTGTTTATGTGCGTAATCTTCTAAAGCATGTTGTCCAACACCGTCATGTATCATAGTACGGAGTGTGTTATCCACATTAATTAATTCATAAATACCCGTTCGTCCATGATAGCCAATAAGATTACATTGTTGACAACCCTGATGCACATATAAGTTGACGGATTCATTAAGCAAAGTCTCTCCCTTAAAAAAAGAAGAATTTGGGGGAATTTTTCCGATTTTTTTAATTAATTCCTGTATTTCTATTTGGCTAGGTGTATAAGGTTGTTTACAATGAGGACATAACAAACGTACCAACCGTTGCGCCATAACCCCTATCAAACTAGAGGACAATAAAAATGCCTCAACGCCCATATCACGAAGCCGTGTCACAGCCCCAATCGCTGTATTCGTGTGCAACGTTGATAATACTAAATGCCCTGTGAGACTGGCTTGCACTGCAATTTGCGCCGTTTCAACATCCCGAATTTCTCCCACCATGACAACATCGGGGTCCTGTCGCAAAATGGCCCGTAATCCCCGTGCAAAAGTCATATCAACTTTAGTATTCACTTGTGTTTGACCAATGCCATCTAAATAATATTCTATCGGATCCTCCACTGTCATAATGTTACGGCTGCGATCATTCAAGTAATTTAACATGCCATACAAGCTAGTGGTTTTACCAGAGCCAGTAGGCCCCGTAACAAGCATTATACCATAAGGTTTTTGCAATTGTTTTTGTAAACGATCTAATGTTCCCGCTGACATACCGAGATGTTTTAACTCTAACCGCCCAGCCTGTTTATCAAGCAAACGTAAAACCACCCGCTCACCATGTCCACACGGCATTGTAGAAACACGCACATCCACAGCACGTCCCGCAATACGCAAAGAAATTCGCCCATCCTGTGGCAAACGTTTTTCAGCAATGTCCAATTTTGCCATGACTTTAATGCGCGAAGCTAACAGTGGTGCTAATACGCGCCGAGGTTGCAACACTTCACGCAATACCCCATCCACACGAAAACGCACAACCAATCGCGCCTCAAACGGCTCAATATGAATATCAGAGGCATTTTCCTTAATGGCTTCAGAGAATAGCGCGTTGATAAGGCGAATAATAGGTGCGTCATCATTACTTTCTAACAAATCTTCTGGCTCGGACAATTGTTGTGCAACTTGAAACAAATCCAATTCATCTCCCAAGCCTTCCATCATTTGCATAGATTGATTTGCTTGTTGTTGCTCATAATGGGCAGTGAGTAAAGCATCAAATTGTTCCACCGAAATCGCTTGTAAATTTAATGACACACCTAAAAAACGCCGTATTTCGCTTAAAGTATGGCGAGTTATTTTTGGGCGATGACTCACAGTAGCCCCATTCTCATCAAAATGCGTCAGTATGACACCGTGACGCTTAGCAAAGGCAAAAGGTAAAGATAATGTTTTTTCAGGATGTGGATTTATTACACTATTTTCCATAGTTATTTTAATTCGCGAGTTGGGAACGAGAAAATTTTTACAGGGATTTAGTTTTCAATTTTCAGCGTTAAACGCACTTTTACCTTATCGGGAACGTGCTGCCCTTCAATGCTAATTGTGCTAATTTGTACTTGATGTTGATTATATAATTTTCCTAACCAGCGCATTAATTCTGTAAAACTCACATTTTCAAAATTGACTCGTACTTCTCGTTCTCCTTTTGGTTCAATCCGTTTATTTGTTTTACTAAGAATGCCGGAACGAGTGCTTTCGTCAATGAGGCTTAGTAAAGATTGTCGAGGTGTTTTAGCAGAGGATGAATGAGATTGGCGACGTAATTGCTGGATTTCAATGGATGCTGCTTGCATCCAATGTAAGGTTGCGGTTTGGGCAGTGACGATTTTTTCTAGTTGTTTGCTATGGGTGATTAAAGGTTCCCATAGCATGAAATATCCTATTATAAAGAATAATGTCACCGTCCCTATTATTAACATATATCGTTCACGAGGTGCTAATTGACTAAAATTAAGCGGCAATATCATTATTATTCGCCTATACTGGATAATAAGTCCATCTTGTGTTCATGGCGCAATGGTTCAATTAGAGAACTTAAGCTACCTCCCTTTAAAATGTCATCTAATTTGTAGAGCGTTAAATTAATGCGATGATCTGTTATTCTCCCTTGTGGGAAATTATAAGTACGAATTCGTTCAGAACGATCCCCACTACCCACTAAATTGCGTCGTGTTTCCGCCTTCTCTACTCGTTGACGTTCACGCTCGGCATTCAATAAACGTGCTTTCAAAACAGATTCGGCACGCGCACGGTTTTTATGCTGAGAACGTTCATCTTGACATTCAACGACAATACCTGTGGGTAAATGGGTAAGGCGGATAGCAGAGTCAGTTTTGTTGACATGTTGCCCTCCTGCACCTGATGCTCGAAAAGTATCCACTCTTAAATCGGTGGCATTAATTTCAATGTCATCTACTTCTTGTACTTCGGGCATTACTGCTACAGTACAAGCGGAAGTATGAATACGTCCTTGAGATTCTGTTTCTGGTACACGTTGTACTCGATGTCCACCAGATTCAAATTTGAATTGAGAATACACACCATTTCCACTGACACGCATGATAATTTCTTTAAATCCTCCCTTTTCACCTTCATTTCTATTAAGGATTTCCATTTTCCAACCGCGTTGTTGTTCGACATAACGGCTATACATACGCATCAAATCGCCTGCAAATAAGGCGGCTTCATCGCCTCCTGTCCCTGCGCGAATTTCTAAAAAAGTATTGCTATCATCATCCGGATCTTTGGGTAATAATAACAATTGTAGTTCTTGTTCTAGGTGATTGTTTTCAGCTTGAGCTTGTACAAGTTCTTCTTCTGCTAAAGCTCGCATTTCTTTATCTTCATCTTGTTGCATTTCTTGAGCGGTCGCAATAACCTCTAAATTAGTCACATATTCTTGAAAGCAAGCCACAATAGGCTCGATTTCTGCGTATTCTTTAGAAAAATCGCGAAATTTGTTCTGATCGGCAATAATACCAGGATCAGCTAATAATGCGCCAAGTTCTTGTAAACGATCACTGAGATTTTCTAATTTAATACGGATAGAATTTTTCATAATATTTTGATAATTGATAAAAAGTGATTTGAGTTGCCAAACTCAAGTTCGGATTGATTATTCGGAGTCCAAAATTTATTTTGGGTGTGCCAAACTCAAGTTCCATAGGTTTCAGCTGAGCTGTTAAATCTGTCAAAAAATGACCGATAATTTTTCACTCTTATTTTGTGCCTTTCATTTTAACTGATGTTACGCAGATGGCTTCCAAACTTTCGTTTCAAATTTATTTTGCCAATTGAGAGTGCAACTCCTCGCAAAATAAATTTTACACTCATTTATTCACTTTTGGAAGTGCAGTGCGTAACATCAGATTTTAAGTATTTGGTAAGTAAAATAACTGATGTTACGCAGATAGCTTTCAAACTGGAGTGCAAAATTGAGGACACCCCCCTAACCCCCCGTACACAGGGGGAAGTCCCAAAATAGAAAAAGCAAAGTGTCAAATGATGTTTGGTTCC
>JAUCGK010000385.1 GCA_030378085.1 Candidatus Parabeggiatoa sp. HSG14 | reverse complement strand
TTTGGTTCCACCCGTGTACGGGGGGTTAGGGGGGTATCCCCAAAATCTGTTACAATCAGCAAAATTTCATTTTGCACTACTCTGGTATTCACTTTTGAAGTACAGTGCGTAACATCAGTTGATAATATGGAATCCAAGATTTATCAATGCAGATTTTGTTGATTAAGTGCCTGTAAAATTTTTAAGATAAAATCATTGCATTAAATAAAATAGAATAAAAAAAGCACTTTACTTTATTCAGAAATTATCATTAATCGCTGAAAAAAAACTATTATTCCCAAGCGGAAATTTTCGTACTCCCATAAAAATGACTACCAAGAAATCCATTTTTTCCAAAAAATCTGATTTTTTAAGCGAAATAAACATGTTAAAAAACCTTTGTTGCTCTACTTAAGTTTTATGCTTGAACAAGTTATATGGCTATAATGGCATCAAAATATACGACTATATTCACTTTCTTCCACAGATTGTCGAAGATTTCGTAACATTTCTTGAGTATGAGTTATAAATTTCGCAGATTGTGTTTCGCCCTTTTGATAGGCTTTATCTATCATACCACTTAGAAAATTATCTGCCTGTTCAGTCAATAATATCGGATGTCGTTGTAAAACGTTTTGCACCTCAATCAGTGTTTTGACAGTAAATAACTTATGCAATGCCACCACCAACTTTTTTAATTCTTTTGAATTGATGTCAAATCGCACTCTGTGAGGCAATCTCCACAAGACATATTGCCCCATCAACCATTCAAACAACTTAACGAATAATAGAAGAAGGAGTGCAAAGGGCAAAATTAAAATACTACTTATGAGACGCAACAATGTGATGAATATTTTCATATATTTGTTATCAACTAATGATGATTTTTTTGGATAATCTTGTATGATGCGGAAAGATTCAATCATTAACTGATGTTACGCACTGCACTTCCAAAAGTAGAGACACACGGCCTGTCTCTACTTTCGTTCCAAATTTATTTTGCACTCCCGTTTGGAAGCTATCTGCGTAACATTCAGTCATTAAAATAAAAGGGTGATTAAAAATGTGGAAATCATCCAAAATAAATTTTAGACGAAGCCAGATTATTGGTTTGGAATCCAAAATCTATTTTGGAAATGAGCTACGATTTCCAGAAATCAAAATAACGTATAGGTTTTAGGAATGGAACGAAGTGCAATGAACGAAACAATTGTTAACTATTTTTGAAGTGCCTCCTGCCTGCACTGGGATCGTTGAGTGGATTGATTAAAATCGGTAAATGGCATTAGGGCAACCATAAAGGATTGCTCCTACGTCACATGATGATTTGTAGGGGTAATCCCTTGTAGTTACCCTAAATTAAAATCCTTAACTTAGGAATGAGGATTTTATAATTTGCAAAATTTTGGTGCTAAACCTGACAGGTTTTTAAAACCTGTCAGGTTTCAACTTTCGTATTTTATTGAATCCTCGTTCCTTAATGGCATTGACTCTAAAGTCAGAGATGTTTATAAGGCGGGGTTACTCACTTCAATTTTTGCATCAGAATGTGTGTTTTTAATCACTTGTGCAACTTCATTAACTCGCTTAGTTGGTATATCCAATATCAATAAAATTTGCCCGCTAGTAATATGAGATTGAAAAGCAACCAGTTCTTGGTTGGGAATATCACGGGCAACTAAAGCTGAAACAATAGTACAAAAACTTGCACCTGCAAGTGTTGTAGCAAGAACCACCGCACCACCACCAAGGATGACACCCGCTGGTGGAAAAACCACGACTAACAATCCTCCCAGCATCCCAGCGACACTACCTACACCCGCTCCTAATTCTAAACCGTGAGCTAATTCAGTTTTTTGCAATACTGATGCTTGATGTAAACCTTCCAGTGGAATATCATCGCGTGCTACAACATGGATATCGTGTTCTGCTAAACCGATATTTTTGAGTTCAATAATCAGTTGTTTGCAATGCGCCACATCAGGTAACATAAAGTAAAGCTTTTTTGGCATGATAACTTCCTCTCTAGTAATCGAAAGATAAGCTCTATAATTCTTTAGATTTTGTATTTTACCGATGATAACAACATTTATCTTATACTTCAAACGTTCACTTTTTTCGGATTATGAGAATATATCAAAATAATTAAATTTCGTTGCACAAATTTAAAAAATCTGATTGTAACAGATTTTGGGGACACCCCCCTTTTTACCCCCCTAACCCCCCGTACACAGGGGGAAGTCCCAAAATAGAAAAAGCAAAGTGTCGAATGATGTTTGGTTCCACCCGTGTACGGGGGG
>JAUCGK010000066.1 GCA_030378085.1 Candidatus Parabeggiatoa sp. HSG14 | reverse complement strand
AGACAGTTAAATCAGTTTGTTGTGACATGTATGATGGGTTCATAAATGCAGCAAAAGAAGTCTTTGGTAAACGTACAAGAATAGTAGTTGATAGATTTCATGTGGCCAAGCAATATAGGAAAGGGCTTGACACATTACGTATAAAAGAATTGAAACGGTTAAAAGAAGAATTGACCAAGGAAGAATATGCCCGATTGAAAGGGGCAATGTGGGTCCTTAGGAAGCAAAAGAAAGACTTGAATGCAGAAGATAAAACGTTATTGAAGCTGCTATTTGGGTATTCACCGAATTTAGAAACCGCTTATAAACTACGCAACGATCTTACAAAGATTTTTGAAAAAAGAGCTTCCAGAAGTGGAGGTAAACGTAGGATAAATAATTGGATAGATCGGGTTAACACAAGCGACTCAACATGTTTTGATAAATTCATTTCTACATTGGATTCTTATATGGAGGAAATCGTGAATTATTTCATTGCTCGACATTCAAGTGGGTTCGTTGAAGGATTCAACAATAAGATTAAGGTTATCAAGCGGCGTTGCTATGGCATACTTAATATTGGGCACCTGTTTCAACGGATATTTTTGGACATTTCAGACCGTGAAATATATGCTATATAAATCAACTGCTTACAAACTGCGCGATTTGTCCTTTATAATCAAACAGTTGCTGGCCACGCAAATTACCAGAGAGCCATCAAAAATCAAGCAGTAGAACTTCTGTGTTCAAATGAAGAACCTGATGTGGTCATTAAACGTTTGGAAAAGTTATTTTTAACTAATCCAGTATCAATTAGGGAACTTTGTAAAGTGCCTAGACAAAAGCGTTCTGCAAGACATCAAGCTAACTATTTGAAACGAAAAATTACTTTTTAACTCTTAAGTTAATGGCATTGACGCTGGCGCGTCACTGCCATTAACTTAAGTCTTGGAGTCCAAACCTTTAGGTTTGGAAGTGTTTAATTCTAATAAAAATAATCCAAAGCCTTACGGTTTGGACTCCAGCAGATATTCCTTAAGTCAATGGCATTGCTCTGGCGAGTCAATGCCATTAAGTTAAGCCTTGGAGTTCCAACCTTTAGGTTTGGAAGTCTTTGATTTTAATCTGAATCAGCCAAACCTGAAGGTTTGGACTCCAGCAGATATTCCTTAAGTCAATGGCAGTGACTCTGTCGAGTGGGAACGAGAAAAAGTTTTTAATTTGTTTTAATTTTTAATCCTGTTAATCCTTCAATCTGTTTAATCTTGTTCAAATTTTTTTAATTGTTTTTGAGGAGAATATCCATTATGAAGAAACTCAACATAATTTTTTTGGCTACTTTGTTTTTATTGTTAAGTAGTTGTACTCCTTCAAAAGTTCAAGATTTTGGAGAATTTTCTACTTCAAAAAATAATGAAGAACTGCGCGGCTCAGAATTAGAGACAGTATCAACTACTAAACGGCGCCTTGCGCTTTTAATTGGCAATCAAGGGTATAAAAAAGGTCGTTTAGATAATCCTCATAATGATGTGGATGATATGGAAACGGTGTTGGAAGCGGTTGGTTTTAAAGTACGAAAGTTGAAAGATCAACAATCATTAGATGAAATGGAAGATACTATTAAAGGTTTTGGTGAATCGTTAGCACAAGACAAGAATACAGTGGGCTTATTTTATTTTTCTGGGCATGGTATGCAATATCAAAGGAAAAATTTTTTATTCCCAATCGGGGCAATGGCATCAGTGACTATGCCTGAACACTTACGAATAAAAACTTTAGATGTAGAGTATTTATTAGCCACAATGGAAGGAGCGGGTAACCGGTTGAATTTAATCTTTTTAGATGCTTGTCGTGATAATCCATTTACTTGGGATAAGGGAAGTGGGTTAAAACAAGGGTTAGCAACCATGCAAGCACCGAGCGGTTCTTTAATTGCTTATGCAACACAAGCTGATCATTTTGCCAAAAACAGTAAAGGACAACGTAATAGTCCTTATACTCAACATTTGAAACAAGAAATTTTAAAACCGAACATTTCAATTTTTGAGATGTTGACAAATGTGCGAGTTGCTGTAAAAAGAGAAACGAATGGCTCACAAGAACCGGCTTTTTATTCGGGATTAGACGGTAAGTTTTGTTTTAAAGGATGTGGGCAAGAAGAAGCTAGACAACAAGGTTTAGCAAAAGAACGCCAACAACGATTAGCAGAAAAAGCCAAACAACGACGTTTAGCAGAAGAACGCCAACTAGCTGAACAACAACAGTTAGCTGAGAAAGCGAGACAACAACATTTGAAAAAATTGACATGCGATCATGTAGCACTTACTCCAACATATGCTCAATTATTAGCTAGAATTGCCAAACAATTAGGAGGAGATTGTGAAAAAGCCGAATCATTCATTGCTCATGTAGATGGATTTGCCCGTGATTTACAGAACAACTTTGAAAAGATTGCTTCACATGAAATACCTAACTATTTAAAAGAAAATTTAATCGAAGACACGGTTGATAATTATTTTGAAAGTCCAATTTCAATAGTCCAAACATCAACTTTAAATAGTCCTAATATTAGAAATGTTGCAGTAAAACGTTATCTAACAGAACTAGCAAAATTGAGCCAATCCAAAAGGGTAAAGTTTATTTTTGATAAAAATTATTTTAACATGGGAAATATAGAATACGAGTACAAAAATGGTACAAATATTTATTCATTTAAAGTAGATATGTGGGCTATGTTTTTGGAATGTACTGATAGCACTTCTTGTTATCAAAAACACCATAAAAAAGGATTTTATATGGAGTTACAAAAAAATCGTATGAGAGTTCTCTCAATTTCACTAGAAAAGATAGTAACAGAAGAAGATTATAAAAAATTTCCTTGGTCCGGCTAATAGGGAGCGTAGGGTGTGTTCCGCGTACTGTTTTTGGCCAATAAATTTTTATTCAGGTTTAGTTTTTGGTTGGCTTCCGGGGATAGTGATGGGGATAGTGATGGAGTAATAAAATTGTGGCGGTGAATTTAATTGGGGATTCTTGTTGTTGCTCCATAACAGTAAGTACAACGAATTACGTGGATAAACGAATAAAGCATAATGATATGGATAGTTTTGTTGGAAAAATAGCTACGAAAGATAAATTTGTTATGAAATTATCAATCAATGAAAAAACCGTAAGGTAGGCAAGGTTTTAATTCGTTTATCCACGTAATTCGTTGTACTAAGCTATTATGAATATTGCCAACCAGAATCAATTGAAGATATGGAAAAAGTCATTCTCTATGATTGGGAACCCGGATTTAATAAAGCTGGATTGAACAAACTGCTTCGCGCTCAAGCTAATTATTCTCTTTCGGCAGCAATAGAAGCGGTTGGTAAATTATTGGAAAAAGAAACGCTTGAAATTGAAATAGCTTCAAACGAGAGTGCAGAAGCATTTTTGACGGAAGCATTAAACTTGGGTGCAGTGGGCAAAATTGAAAGTACCACGATGACGACAGTTACACTTTAACAGACTAATTTATAAAGGTAAATTGATTATAATGACAACACCCCAATTAGCTAAAGCAGAGTTTTCAGGCTATCCAAAAATGTCTTTTGCTGAACTACTCCCAATTGTTCAAGCATTACCACAGCCTGAAAAGTTGCAACTCATCGAAATTTTACAAGAAGAAGTTCTTGAGGACATTTCGCCGCTAGAACACCATAAGACATATTGGATTTGGACTCCCATTAACTCTTATGGCACAGCAGAAGCATTAATGAATGCTATGTCGGAGGACGAGAAAAATGGAGAATAAATTCGCACAATTTTCTTATTCAGCAGATAATGCATCACTTCAAGAATTTGATAACCTACCTCGTTTGCCGTTGAATCTTCAGCTCGTAGCTCGTAGGTTGGACTGAGCTTGCGAAGTCCAACAAAAAAAGGGATTACTTTAAATTCTGCGGTTGGACTTCCTTCGTCAGTCCAACCTACGAGCTTGAATAACCAAACCTGACAGGTTTTAAAAACCTGTCAGGTTTAGCTCGTAGGTTAGACTGAGCTTGCGAAGTCCAACAAAAAAAAGGATTACTTTAAATTCTGCGGTTGGACTTCCTTCGTCAGTCCAACCTACGAGCTTTTTGTACCTGTTCATCTGAGATAATCATACCAAATATTCAAAAAATAAAAATGATACGCTATATGTTAGTTATTGATGGAGAAAAAATATCATGGCAACATTGAATATCCATAATGTCAGTGATAAAGTCGCTCAAGCCTATTTTAATGCACCAAAAGCACAACAAGAAAGATTAAAACGAATATTAGAAGAAACCATTCTCCTGGGGATAGAAATATCGAACACTCAAACAATATCAACTCAAGCGTATACTTATCAAAAAGAGATTACTATTCAACATACGCCTGATGTATGTGGTGGAAATGCTTGTATTCAAAATACTCGTATTCCAGTATGGACGCTTGTATCTCTCCGTTCTCAAGGTGCGACAAACAAAGAAATAATTGAGGATTATCCTAGTCTTCATCAAACAGATTTAGAAGCAGCTTGGGCTTACTATCAACAGCATAAAGACGAAATTGATCACGCAATTGCCATACAAGACGATGAAGATTAAATTATATGCTGATGAAAATTTTCCTAAATCTGTGATAGAAGAATTAAGAAAATTAGACCATGACGTGTTGACAGTCCTTGAAGCAAGGCAAGCCAATCAACGGATTCCTGATGCACAAGTACTCGCTTATGCAATACAACAAGAACGTGCTGTCATAACCTTAAATCGTAACGATTTTATTAGGTTACATAAAGCAACAGAGACACATACCGGTATCATTGTTTGTAAGGAAGATCACAAACACCCACTGCAACTCGCTCAAAGAATTCATATTCAATTATTAACACACACGCCATTAAATAATAAACTCATTCGTGTCAACAAACTTATTAATTATCTGAATGGAGAAAATTGATATGAACTTGTTTAATTATTCATCCTGTAAATCAACAGCAAACCATTTATACAAAGCTGGAATCACTAATAAAGTTAATACTGTTGAAGTGATTAGTCCTCCCAATACAACAGTTGCTAATGGGCGTTGGACTTCGCTGCCAGTGCCGGTTGAGTATAAAAGGGGGAGTAAACCTAATGCGGTTGTCAATGCCGTCATCAACACTGGGCGGATTCGTAAACAAGCTCCCTTAATCGCCGCTTCATTTATAGCTACCCCTTCAGCAACCAGTTGATTTAAATACGTCACCAGCTCGTAGGTTGGACTGAGCTTGCGAAGTCCAACAAAAAAAGGGATTACTTTAAATTCTGCGGTTGGACTTCCTTCGTCAGTCCAACCTACGAGTTACTTGAAGATTCCTTAAAATCTTTTGGATTCAACAATATTGGTAGCAAGGTGATCAGGAAACGCAATAGCAAGAAGGAATTATTTGAGTATTGCGTTTATGCCATGTATGAGGATCGTTCAAAGTACGAACCCATGTTTTTTAGTGCTAACTAGAGAATATTTTCGTCCAACATGTAGTCTAGCGTTTTACAAATTTTTAGTTCTACATGAGTTTTATTTTTTATAAGCTTTGTATTGATTCCGTATTATTTACATTTGATGTTTTGAAATCCATACACGGATAGGCAAGGATAACAATGATTTAGGATTAAGATAAGATTCAATAAAGTGAATATTATCAAAAGTGTCAGCAAAAACAGCAAAAACAGGATGTCGACCATAAGTTTCGCTAAGTGCCGACCAAAAAGCACGCTTATCAAGGTTTGACCAATCAAACATCCATTCTTCAGGTAAAGAAATAATTCTGGTTGTAACGGATTTTGGGGTCAGTCAAAATGTCTTCGCTGAGATGCTGAAACTAAAAGGTTTTGCAACCAATTATCGTGGTAGCGAAATTGATTCAATCGTTCAGCTAGACTTTGCTATCCATTAAATTTTTCTGATTATAACGAATTTTGGGGACACCCCCCTAACCCCCCGTACACAACCCCCCGTACACAGGGGGAAGTCCCAAAATAGAAAAATTAAAGCAAAGTGTCGAATGATGTTTGGTTCCACCCGTGTACGGGGGGTAGGGGGGTGTCCCCAAAATTTGTTACAATCAGAAATAATTAATCCTGTTTTAGAAACTTCAAAAGCTTGTTCAATAAAGGAAGTGCGGTGACAAGGTAATTCTGGCGCACAGTTTTGTCCTGATTCCCATAAAGTATAATCTGGTAATAGAATTTGTAACGTTTGGGTAATCAGCAATAAATCTGTAGGGGCATTGGTAGAAAGGGCTAAACCACGATAGCGTACATTTGGTGCGTTATGGTTGGCAAGTAGTTGGGTAAGTGATTCTTTGAGGCGTGAGGTTTCCATTTTTTTAAAATCAATGTGTGTCCGTTTCTCGCCAACGGATTTTATTGGATTATTTGGTGGAGACGAAAGGCTCTTAATTTTTTGAGACCTAAAATTTCAAGAAATCCTAATTTACAGCCATGTATCTTGCCCTTCTTGCAATAGTACTAACAATGTTTTTCTAGGTATGAAACCCTCAGAAAAATCCATAGAATCAAGATTAGCAACTGTCGTGTAACTAAATTCGTTTTGCCAACGTTCTATCTGACTTAAGTTCTTAAGTCGAATGCGTAACTCATCGGGAGATAAACAGAGAAAACGATCTAAACCGGCATTGACTAATTCGGAAAAATCGACAGTCACACGGCTTGGAAAATGATGAAAACGTATAAGAGCAAGCGCGTGAGCAATCACTTCATTCGTCACAGTGGGTTCACCTAAACGAACTGAAATACCAGAGCCTCTAATTGTTCTTGATTCAATTAATCCTAATTCTGCCAGAGGTTTATCTTCCACAAACATTCTTCACCCACAAACTTTTCAAGTCGTATTTTTTTAGCTTTCATATTATTTTTTAATGGTTAATTTTTAGATAAAAGATAAAAAATTATTTGATTTCAGAAAATTGGACACGAAAAAATTAATTTTCCATGGATAGATTAGCAATAATAGATTGTCCCATTATACTATATGCCTTTATTTCTAAAAGACGGGACTCTGCATGATGGAAAAGTTGAATTTTTATATCGGGGAGAGGGGTAAATTGTCCCCCTTTTTCAGGCCATTCGATTAGGCAAATGATATTACCTTCTAAATAATCGCGGATACCCATGTATTCTAATTCTTCTGGATCACCCAGACGGTAAAAGTCGAAGTGATAAATCATGCGTTTATTAAGTTGGTAAGGTTCAACCAGCGTGTAGGTGGGACTTTTTACGGTGGTTTTATGTCCTAAAGCTTTTAAAAATCCTCGTACCAATGTTGTTTTTCCAACACCGAGTTCTCCACATAAATGTAAAACACTATGGGTGTGACAGGCATGTGCCAAATGTCCACCAAAATCTTCCATTGCGGCTGATTCTGTAATAAGGTGAGTCATTATGAGAGTAGCTCCGGATTAGCGTAATGACGTACCCAAGGTAATAAATCACTAGACAATAAACCGCGTTCTCCCTCTAGGGCTGCATGATCACCTGCATGAGCGTGTAAACATACCCCTAATTTTGCAGCTTCTATGGTAGAAAATCCTTGGGCAATTAAACCGGCAATGATACCTGTCAGTAAGTCACCCATTCCACCACCAGCCATACCTGGATTGCCGTCGGTGCAAACACCTATTTGACTATCAGAGTCAGTCACTAAAGTGCCCGCTCCTTTTAGTATACACACACCTCCAAAGCGCAATTGTAAAGCACGTATTGCTGCAAATCTATCCGCTTTAATATCAGTAGTAGAAGTTTCCAATAAGCGAGCAGCCTCACCTGGATGGGGAGTCAATACACTGTTGGAAAAACGAAACGGTTTTTTTGCCAATAAATTGAGAGCATCAGCATCTACAACTATTGGCTTTTGAAGGTTTTTGACTGCATCTAACATAGCTCGTCCCCAAATAGATTGCCCTAATCCAGGCCCTATGGCAACGACATTAACTTTGTTTAACAAGGGTACAATTTGTTCAGCCGTTTCTATGCCATGACTCATAATTTCTGGACGTGTCAGGTTGATTAGAGCAGCATGGGCATTGCGAGTGACTAAACTGATTTTTCCAGCACCCACTCGTGCAGCGGCTTCGGCTGCTAAACGTGCTGCACCTATCATTCCACTATCTCCCCCTATCACCAGCACATGTCCAAAAGTACCTTTATGGGCGACTCGTGAGCGTTTGGATAAAGCGGTTTTTAAGCTCTCATAATCAAGTCGAGTAACAGTGCTTTTGACGGCTTTGTAAATAGTTGAAGGTACTTGTAAATCATCAAAAGAAATTTTACCACAGTAATCTGGACCATCGCCAGTAAATAAACCTTGTTTTAAACCAATAAAACTGACAGTGTTTTTTGCATGTACTGCTACCCCTAAAATAGCACCTGTATCAGCATGCAATCCTGATGGGATATCTATAGATAATATTGGGCAAGTACAACGATTGAGGGCTTCAATTACTAAACGCCATTGCCCCATTACTTCACGGTCAAGTCCCGTACCAAAGAGTGCATCAATCACTATATCAACGATGCTCAACTTTTTCTCCGCAAAAGCTTGCGCTTGCAAGCCAACGTTAGTCATTGACTTAAATGCGATAAGGGCATCACCTTTTAACCGACTTGTATCTCCAATTTGTAACACTGTTACGTCATAACCCGCTAAATAGGCTAATCGTGCCAACACATAACCATCACCACCATTATTGCCTATTCCACATACAACTGTAATACGGCGTACATCAGGATAATAAAACTTCAAAATAGCAAAAGCACCACTGCCAGCGCGTTCCATAAGACAAATCCCAGGAATACCCATCTCTTCAATAGCAATTCGGTCTAATTCACGTACTTGACTGGCACGATATAACGGTAAAGGAAAAATGTTGTTATCCATATTAACTAATATACTATTCACTTAGGGTTTTCTTAAGCCATTCAAAAAATTACTACAATCAAAAATCCAATTGAGAATCATTTTACTGATAACTGTTCATTGATTAGGTAATTCGCAAAAAGTATTTACGATAGTATTTAAGCTCTTCAATTGATTCATAAACATCATTCATTGCTAAGTGATGGGACTCTTTGTGAAATTCTGGGAGTGAAGATACCCAACGTTTTGCTAATTCTTTCAGAGTACTCACATCTATATGGCGGTAGTGAAAATATTGTTCTAATTTGGGCATGTAGTGAAATAAAAATCGTCTATCTTGGCTTACTGTATTGCCACACATAGGTGAAGTATTAGGGGGAACATGTTGCCGAATAAATTCAAGGGTAATATTTTCAGCGGTAACGACATCAAGATTGCTTTTTCGTACTCGTTCAGTTAATCCCGAGTTTCCATGATGAGAAGTATTCCATTCATCCATCATCGCTAACTTTTCATCACTTTGATGGATAGCCAATACGGGGCCTTCTTCGATAAGATTGAGGTTGACATCCGTTATAAGTGTTGCAATTTCTATAACGGCATCTTCATAGGGATCGAGTCCAGTCATTTCCAAATCGATCCAAATCAGATAGCTTGAATTTTGTGACATAGGTTAAAATAATGGAAAATTATAAATGAAAAAGTTTCAAATTATTATAGTTCTTTAGCAAAGTTCAGTGCAAGACTAAAAGCTTTCGGGTATGGTTGAATATTTTTTTTAAAATTGTGGTATAAAGCTTTGCTTTGAACTCTGGTAGAGTTTGGTTTTTGCTTTTAGCTTTCTGGCTTTAGCTTTCTATATTTACTTTGGGATAGATTATATAATTTTCTCATTCAACAATTTCAATATCAATAAAAATTTATGTTTTTATAGATGTTCAGAAAAATAATTTCTGATTATAAACCTATCAATTTTTGAAAACCTAACAGGTTTTGCAAAGTTAGGAACGTACATAAAACAATTTAGTCAAATTTATAATCACACTCATCATATCATAATTTTAGTCTTAAATATATCAAAATATTACAATTTTTGTTATAATAAAAAATTGGGCTGTCTGTTTTGAGTTCAAAACGAAGCTTTATTAAGTCTTGCACTTCCAAAAGTAGAGACACATGGCTGGCTCTGTGTCTCTACTATCTGCATAACATCAGTTACTAATTATTAATTACCAAGAAGGAGTTGACTAAATGTCTGACAAATTTAATGCTTTTCTTCGCATCATTCACTGGCTAATGTTTATTTTATTTGCCGTCATTTTTGTTGTTGGTGTTGTAATGGTGGAATTTAAGGAAACTAAACCTTGGGCAATGTACGATTTTCATAAATCACTGGGAGTACTCGTTTTTTTGCTTGTGTGGCTCCGGCTAGTTTCTCGTTGGACAACCCAAGTTCCTCTACCACCGTCTGAGATGTCATCAATCAATCATCGCATTGCTCAAGGTGTGGTTTATTTGCTCTATTTGTTGATGATCATCGTACCTATCAGTGGTTATGCACTTTCAAATGTACATGGTCATAATGTTGATTTATTCGGTTTACCATTACTCAAAGTATTTCCTACTAATCCTGAATGGGAAGGATTTACCACTTCATTTCACGAAATTTCGGTTTATATCTTTTTAGGGGTTTTCGTATTACATCTTCTTGGCGTGATTAAGCATCATGTAAAAGGATTAGATATACTGCGTCGAATTACTTAGATAATGATGTAAAAAAATGTGGAGTCCAAACCTTTAGGTTTCGAGGTTTAAGTTTGCACGCAAACTTTTGCCTTGATAAGGATTCCAATATCACTACATTTTAAGTGTTACCCTGAATTAAACCATGCTAATTTTTCTGCAACAGGATAAAATCTTCCTTAGGAGTCAGGATTTTATAATCCCCAAAACTGGAATGCTCAAACCTGACAGGTTTTAAAAACCTGTCAGGTTTAGTTTTGTATGTTATTAAATTCTGAATCCTTAATCTTAATTACTTAGTCTCTTATTCGCTGTGGAACAAGAGGCTGAGTAGTTACGATTAACCTTCAAAAAATCTTCATTATTAATATTTCATTTTTCAAAACATAATATCCTACCTAAGTTATTAAACGCAATCCAAGAAATTTTAATTTTAACCATTCGTACTACCGCTAAAAATATTATATCTATCTCTCATCTCTCATTTTTATTACTTTTTGTCATTTTTAACTTAAATTTTGGAGTCCAAAATTTATTTTGGCAGAACAAGGAATTGACATAGCTAAAGCATTATTAAAGATATCATGGAAATTATTTTTTGTGAAAATCCACTTAATTCAAAAAGTTATTGATAGTGATTATGTTCAAGAGGCTAAATTAGCTTCGGCTTGCTCATTGCCTTATTCACTTATTAATTATGAAGCTTTGGTTGATGATAATAACGTTAACATTGCATTAAAGCGAATCCAAAAAACCAAAGAATTTAGAGCGGCTCTTTATCGAGGGTGGATGATGAAGCCAGAAAAATATGCTATTTTATATCATGCTCTTAAAAATTATGGTGTGAAACTCATCAACTCCCCTGCTCAATATCAACATTGTCATTATTTACCAGAAAGTTATCCAATTATCCAAGAAATGACTCCTAAAACCTTATGGATAAAAAATGGAGATGATTTTTCCCAAGAAGCGATTATGAAAATGCTTAAACCATTTGCTAATCATTCTGTTATCCTTAAAGACTATGTAAAATCTCAAAAGCATTATTGGCATGAAGCCTGTTTTATTCCTTCCACTACTGATAGTGTTGTTGTTTCAAAAATTGTACAACGTTTTCTTGAATTGCAAGGGGGACAACCTGAAGGTGGATTGGTTTTTCGTCAATATGTTGCGTTTGAATCTATTGGGAGTCATTCCAAAAGTAAAATGCCACTGAGCTTGGAATACCGGATTTTTTTCTTCAATAAAAAAACTGTTACAGTTTATCCCTATTGGAATGAAGGAGAATATCCTAAAGAAGCTTTGCCACTAAAGCAATTTGAAAAAATCGCCCAGCGAGTGGATAGTCATTTCTTTACGATGGATGTTGCAAAATCTTCAGATAAAGGTTGGCTTATTATTGAACTTGGTGATGCTCAGGTTGCTGGTTTACCAGATAACGCAAATATTGAGGCATTTTATAGGCGTTTAGCCTCACTTGAAAATGAAGCATAAACAAGAAACTGATTGAGTGTTTATCTGGAAAAATAAATAAAGGGGAAGGTGGATTTAAGCGCGTAGGTTGGACTGACAATAGGAAGTCCAACGTTTTTCCGTGATGGTTATTTTGGGAATTGTGCGGATTTCCTGAGACAACAGGGTAAATCAAAATTTACTACCGAATTTTAGAGAGGATACCGTTTCATCTTGTTCAAAATCTTTTGGCGAAGGCATTAATATAATGAAAACATTAGAAAAACTATTACAACAAAATCTTAATATCAGAGTGATTGGTTTTGATGATGCACCGTTTGAAAATTATCAGGGAGCAAACGTTAATGTGGCAGGTGTTGTGTGTGTAGGAACACGGTTTGATGGAATGGTGTGGGGAACAGTACATAAAGATGGTAATGATGCAACAGATGTATTGAGTCAATTGCTTTTACAAAGTAAGTTTTATGATCAAGTACATTTGGTACTCATTGACGGTTTAGCTGTGGGTGGATTTAATATTCTTGACTTACCTGAATTAGCCCAACGCCTCAAACGTCCTTGCGTGAGTGTTATGCGTAAGCTACCCGATATGGTTTCTATCCAACAAGCCCTTAAAAATTTGCCTGATACTGCTAAACGCCTAGATTTAATTCAGAAAGCTGGACCAATCCACACAAAAGAACCGTTTTATTTTCAGGTTCAGGGAGAAAATCCTACTACCGTGGGTTCTGTACTAAAGCGACTCACAATAGAAGGGCATGTACCTGAAGCCTTACGGTTAGCTCACTTGATTGGTTCCGCTGTTATGACAGGACAAAGTGGTAAACGCGCTTAATTTTACTATTAAACTAAATGAATTATAATGGAGTCCAAAGCTTTAGCTTTGACAAAATCGTATCAAAGCTGAAGCTTTGAACTCCAGAAAAGTTAGAAGTATATAAAGCTTTCATTTATATTACTCTTCTACACTTTCATTTTTCTCTTGAGGCAAGGTAAAATAAAAAGTACTCCCTTGACCTTCAATACTTTCTACCCCAACATTTCCTCCCAATTTTTCTACAATTTGTCGTACAATAGATAACCCAAGACCATGTCCTTCTGCACGATTTTTATGTAAACGAGTAAATGGTTCAAATAATAAAGCCTTTGCTTTAGCATCAATACCAGGGCCATTATCATGTACCCAAAACCGTATCATTTCGTCATTTTGTATATCAGCACCCAGTTTTAAATAAGGCGGTTGCCCTCCATATTTTAAACCATTACTCAAGTAATTCGCCCAAACTTCCCCAATCCAAGGTGCATAACCCATAGCTGTTGGCCAGCTTTCAGGTAAGGTGATTTCTGCTTGGAATTGCCGACACATATAAGCTAAACGATTTGTGAGTACTTCATTAATAATATACGACATCTCTAATGGTTGAGTGTTTGTCTTTACCAGTTGATCTCTTGCCAATAAAAGTAACGCTTCAATGATATCATGCAGTTGTTTCCCTGATTGATGGATTAACTGTAAATGTTCTACTAAAGTCTCTTTTAGCAGACTATCACGAGAACATTCAAATAATAAAACTTCGCTAAAACCCATAATCCCATTCAAAGGATTTTTCAGTTCATGGGCAACTGTACGAGTAAAAGCATTCAGTGCCGTATTGCGCTTTTCCAGTTCAATCGCATGTTTTTTACCAATCTCAAGTTCTTCTTCTAATCGTTTTTGTAATTTACGTAGCTCTAAATGGCTGGTAATACGGGCTAAAACTTCTTCATGTTGAAAAGGCTTGGTAATATAATCGACTGCACCCAGTGAAAATCCTTTCACTTTATCCTCTGTATCTGCAAGTGCTGTCATAAAGATAACCGGAATGTCTTGCGTTTTTTCTTGTGATTTTAAAATACCACAAACGTCAAACCCATTCATGTTAGGCATCATAATATCTAACAAAATCAAATCAGGCTGAGTATATTCTGCTCTTTGAAGAGCCGTCTTACCATCCTGAGCCACTAATACTTTAAAACCCATAGTCGTTAAAATTTCTAGCAATACATTTATATTAGCGGGTACATCATCAACAACGAGAAGAGTCTCTTGGTGTGGCATTTTATAATTCATTAATCGTTATTCCTTTGTTATCAGTAGGTAGCGATTTGGTAGAGACCCCATCTCCCTGAATTTGAGTTAATAAACCAGCAATCACCTTCTTAAGGTGTTCTGAAGATAAAACTTCTTTGAGAGACTTTAGAAATTCTTCTTCATTTTCACACTTGTCAGATTTTCCAGTACTTGAAGATATCCGAAGAGGATACATTGTAATGCCATGACGTACAGAGAGAACACTATATGTATAATCTAGTACAGGTGCAAAAATCAGAAACTCAAGAATGAAGCCTTCATCTAAAAGATTACTACGCTTCGTATGACGCTCAATTTCTCCAGTCAGTTCATTTTTTGTCATGTTTCCAAGTAATTTAGCCTGCTCCCATAGTATATGATAGGGTGTTCTAGTCTTGTTTACTTGGAGAAATTCTCCCCATAAATTTTCAATGGCCATCATTATTTCCTTTTCAAACTAAAATTTTCGATTATCTCTTACCATCGACATGTATTTGCAACCATTTTTCTAACAATGCTAAATGCCATAACTTACTTCCTTGTAATGGTGTTTTGTATTCTTCTGGCGTTGCTAATAATTGATCAACATAATTGCGTTGAAACAATTGTCGTTGACGACAAGCAGTGGAATTTAATACATCGCGCATAAATTCCAAAAAAGGACCACGCACATATCTTAAAGCAGGCATAGGAAAATAACCTTTAGGACGATCTATTACAGCAGCAGGTAATAAATCATGTGCAATCTTTTTTAGAACATATTTACCATTTTCTCTTAATTTCAATTCAGGTGGCATTGAAGCAGCCAGTTCCACTAAATGGTGATCTAAAAAAGGCACTCGTGCTTCTAAACCATAAGCCATTGTCATGTTATCCAGTCGTTTTACTGGATCATCAACAATCAAAGTTGTCACATCCATGCGAAGCACTTTATCTAAAAAGGTATCTGCACCCTCTTGTGCTAATAACTCAGTCACTATTTGTGATGTATAATCTTTACCATAATAATAAGGACGAACCGTTTTTAAAAATTCTTCATGATCACGATCAAAATAATAAGGCTTAAAACGTTCTAAATCAGTTCCTTGGGCTGCGTTCATCAATGGATACCAAAAATACCCTGCAAAAACTTCATCCGCACCTTGCCCACTTTGTACCACTTTTACCACTTGTGATACTTGCTCCGCCAATAAATAAAACGCCACTGCATCTTGCCCTACCATTGGCTCCGACATCGCAGTAATTGCTTCTGGTAAACGGTCTAATACTTGCTCATTAGGAATGATATAACGATGATGATTAGTATGATAACGGGCAACTACTTGATCGGAATATTCAAATTCACTTCCTCGTTCTTCAAGCGTATCTTCAAAGCCGATTGAAAAGGTGAATAGATTTTCTACATTTTCATTTT
The DNA here is from genome assembly GCA_030378085.1 of Candidatus Parabeggiatoa sp. HSG14. Lineage (GTDB taxonomy): Bacteria > Pseudomonadota > Gammaproteobacteria > Beggiatoales > Beggiatoaceae > Parabeggiatoa. The sequence goes on along the minus strand of JAUCGK010000066.1, from coordinate 4,895 downwards.
CAGCCAACAATCCTACTAACAAACTTGAATCCAATCCCCCTGACAACAACACACCCACAGGTACATCGGCAACACGAAGGTGATTATCAACCGTCTCTTTCAAAACAGTACGTACTGCTTCTATCCATTCCTTTTCAGTCTTAGGTATTTCTGGACGGCGGGCTTGTAACTGCCAATAACGTTTTGGACTTGAGATTGGCGGTTTTGAATTTTCGGAGAATGGAATGGTTAAAGTCGTGCCTGGTGGCAATTTTTGCACACCCCTTAATAAAGTACGTGGTGCTGGCACAACGCCATGTAAAGTCAGATGATGATGTAAAGCAATGGGGTCAATACGGGTATTCACATCACCACCTGCTAATAAAGCTGGCAGTGTTGAAGCAAAACGAAATCCATGAGGCACAGAACAATAATATAAAGGTTTAATTCCTAAGCGATCTCGTGCTAAAAAGAGTTTATGATTGGCATCATCCCATAATGCAAAAGCAAACATTCCGTGCAAATGTTCAACACATTTTTCTTTCCATTGCAGATAACTTTTTAAAACAACTTCTGTATCACTTTTGGAATGGAAATTGTGTCCTTTCGCTAATAATTCACGGTGTAAATCACGATAATTATAAATCGTGCCATTAAATACGATGATTAATTTGGCATTTTCATCAACCAACGGCTGATGAGCGCGTTTTGATAAGTCAATCACAGATAAACGTTGATGTCCTAAGCTAATAGGACCCCGAAGAAAATCACCAGCATCATCAGGGCCTCGCCGAGCCAAGCTATCCATCATTTTAAATAGGGTATCACGATCAGGTTTGTGATTACCAAAACCTAATTCTCCACAAATGCCACACATAATTTAAATCTCCTAATTTTTAAGATTATACTGCTATTAGGTAATTCCACAAAAATAAAATACCAGTTCTTTGTTCATTTACAAGATTACTTATTAGGAACAATTTTTTGGTGATATGGTACAAAGCTTTGCTTTGAACAAAAATCCATCACCAAAAAATTTACAAAAGGATTAACCAAAGCTAATCTTACCTTCTAAGTCATTGCGTGAATCTGCATTTTTTAACGCTTCTTCTTTACTGATTTTCTTATCTTTATATAAGTAATAAAGTGCGTCATCAAAGGTTTGCATCCCTTTTGAACCACTTGCTTTCATGGCATCTTTAATATCAGTCAGTCTCCCCTTTAGAATGAGGCTGGCGATATTGGGCGTATTAATCATCACTTCGATAGCAGCACAACGCTTTCCACGAACATCAGGAATCAAGCGTTGGGAAATGATAGCCTTAATATTACCTGACATATCCATGAACAAGGATTTTTGCTTATCCGTTGGAAACATGTTCACGATACGATCTAAAGCTTGGTTAGCATTATTGGCATGCATGGTAGAAACGCATAAATGCCCAGTATTAGCTAATTCTAATCCGGCTTCCATTGTTTCCATGGCACGAATTTCACCAATCAGAATCACATCAGGTGCTTCACGCAAAGACGCTTTAATAGCAGCTGCGTAAGAAAGCGTATCAACGCCTACTTCCCGTTGGTTGATAATCGACATTTTATTAGGGTGTGAAAATTCCACCGGGTCTTCAATCGTCAAAATATGACCGGGAGTATTAGCATTGCGATAATCAATCATAGCAGCTAAAGTAGTGGATTTTCCAGAACCCGTACCACCAACCATGAGCAACAATCCACGTTTAGACATCATTAACTCTAACAAAATTTCTGGTGTACCCATCGCTTCAGCTGAAGGAATCTCGGATGGGATAAAACGCATGACTAAGCCAATTGTTTTGCGCTGAAAAAAGGCATTGCCACGAAAACGCGCACTCCCATCAGGTAGCGAGATAGCAAAGTCTAAATCTTTGGTTTGTTCAAATTGAGCGATTTGTTCATCAGTTAGAATGGAATAAGCGCATTTTTTGGTGATTTCTGGTGTTGCAACAAATGTACTCAAAGGACGAGCACTGCCATAAATTTTGGCTTTGATTTTGGAACCCACAGTAACAAATAAGTCAGAACCATCACATTGATGTGTTATTTTTAGATAATCTAACAACTCCGTACTATCTATTACTGGAACTTCTTTAGAATCTGATTTTGGTTCTGCTTTTGGTTTTTCTTCTTTTTTTTCAGCTTCTTTAGTTTTACCATCAACAAGACGAATAACGATTCCAACCACTTTATTTTTAAAGGAAACGCTAACATCAAATTCTCCATAATCATTTTTGTAAGAGAAATCTAATGCTTTGTTTTTCACAAATTGTTTTTTTTGCGTATCAGACATAAGCGCAAAAGCAGCGGCTTTAGCCATATCAGGTGTTACAGCTATTTTACCCACAGGTTTCTCTTTACCATTAAGTTTAACCGTCACTGGCGATCCAACAGTGACAGATAAATCGGAACCGTTTTTTTCGGTCATTAACTTTAAATAAGGTGATAAATCCATTGTTTTTTTCTACTGTTTCTTTTTCATGAAAAATGAAAAATAGTCATTTTCAATTAAGTATTTTTCATTCTTCATATTTCACTAGTGACCTTTTTCTTCTTGTTCCACTAATTTCAAATCAGAGGGTCCTAACCCACCTTTAGCATCCTTACCTTCTAGTTTAATTTTCAAACGCAATTCATTGGGTGAATCAGCATTGGCAATCGCTTCATCATAATCGATGCGATCGTTTTGTTGTAGTGCAAATAAAGCTTGATCAAACGTTTGCATTCCCAAATCGGAAGATTTCGCCATAATGGGTTTTATGCCACCTACATCTCCAACTGCAATCAATTCAGCAATTAAAGGGGAATTACGCAAAATTTCAATAGCCGCCGCTCGGCCACCAGAAGGCGTTTTTACTAAGCGTTGGGAAATAACCGCTTTCAAGTTGAGTGCTAAGTCGGCTAACATCTTTTTCTGTGTTTCTATATCAAAAAAACCAACAATACGATCAATCGCTTGGTTAGCATTGTTCGCATGTAAAGTACCCATAGCTAAATGACCCGTTTGGGCAAATTCCATTCCAAAATTCATAATTTCTGCATCACGAATTTCACCAAGAAGAATGACATCAGGGGCTTGGCGTAGCGTATTATGTAAAGCAGCTTCCCAACTCTCAGTATCCACACCGACTTCGCGTTGCATGATAACGCAATTTTTATGTGGGTGCACGTATTCAATCGGGTCTTCAATGGTAATGATATGTCCAAAAGAGCTGCGGTTGCGATGATCTATCAATGCTGCCATGGTAGTCGATTTACCAGAACCCGTTCCACCCACCATGATAATAAGACCGTTTTTTGCCGTGATGACATCTTTTAATACGGGTGGTAGGTTAAGTTTGTCAAAATCAGGAACTTCCGCTGCAATAATACGCATGATTACGCCTTGACAACCTTGTTGAATAAAGGCATTAACACGAAAACGACTCAAGCCAGGGGGATGAATAGCAAAATTACACTCTTTGGTTTCTTCGTACTCCTTCAGTTGCTTATCGTTCATTATGCATTGTGTTAATGCCATCGAATCTCCCGCTGTTAAGGGCTTTTTTGTCATCGGGGTCATTTTGCCTTTGAGCTTCATCGCAGGTGGAAACCCAGCCGTGATAAACAAATCAGAACCCCCTTCTTTGGTCATCAACTTGAGCAGCTTTATCATAAAGCTCATGGCTTCATCTCTTTCCATCTTTTTTTATCCCTCTTTAAAATAATGTCAACATGCAAATCAAGAATATTTCTGGAGTGTGTTATCACGCGAATTTATCTTTATTGGCAGCATATTCACGCGCATGTTCTTTGGTAACCACTTTCTTTTGAACCAACATCTCAAGTTGTCCATCTAAAGTTTGCATCCCAAATTTTTGCCCTGTTTGCATAGAAGAATACATTTGAGCAACCTTATTTTCACGAATTAAATTACGAATAGCAGGGGTGCCAACGAGAATTTCGTGAACTGCAACACGCCCACCGCCGATTTTTTTCAATAGACTTTGTGAAATAACAGCTTGTATGGATTCTGACAACATAGTACGAATAGTGGGTTTTTCAGCGGTAGGAAAAACCTCAACAATACGGTCAATTGTTTTCGCGGCTGAGTTAGTGTGCAATGTACCAAAAACGACGTGTCCCGTTTCAGAGGCTGATAACGCGAGGCGAATTGTTTCTAAATCTCGTAACTCACCAACCAGAATAACATTAGGGTCTTGGCGTAAAGCGGATTTCAAGGCGTTATCAAAACTGAGGGTATCGCGTTTGACTTCACGTTGGGTAATGAGACAATTTTTACATTGATGGACAAATTCAATAGGATCCTCAATTGTCAGAATATGCCCATATTCCGTTTCATTACGGTAATTCATCATAGCCGCAAGCGTAGTGGATTTACCAGAGCCTGTCCCTCCCGTGACGGTGACAATGCCTTTGTGCGTCATGGCAAATCTTTTAAAAATGTTGGGCGCACCCAATTGTTCTAAGCTTAAAATGGTTGAAGGAATGGTACGGAGAACAGCACCTGCACCGCGATGATGAACATAAGCATTGACACGAAACCGCGCAACGCCTGGTATAGAAAACGAAAAATCGCATTCAAGATATTTTTCATACTCTTTGCGCTGTTTATCATTCATCACATCATAGATCATGTCACGTACTTGAGTATGATCAAGAGGAGGGACATCAATCCTACGCATATCTCCGCTCACTCGCACCATAGGTTGTACGCCTGCTGAAATATGAAAATCAGAGACACCATTGGCCGCACCAAAAGCAAGTAAGTCTGTGATATTCATAGTATATCCTTTTTATTCTGTTAACTTAATATCAATTCTGAAATGGGAACTAAACATTGGAGTTCAAAATTTATCTTGGTGAAACTGAAAATTAAA
>JAUCGK010000007.1 GCA_030378085.1 Candidatus Parabeggiatoa sp. HSG14 | reverse complement strand
GTACACGGGTGGAACCAAACATCATTCGACACTTTGCTTTAATTTTTCTATTTTGGGACTTCCCCCTGTGTACGGGGGGTTAGGGGGGTAAAAAGGTAGGTGTCCCCAAAATTCGTTATAATCAGGGAATTTTTATCAGGGAATTTAGCGATTATCAAGATGTCAAGGTAGAATTTGACTACAATCTTGGGGCTTTTTCTCAAGCCGAGATTGAGTTACTCAAAGCACGTTTTGAATGTCTTTTACATGATGGCTTACGTCGTCCAACTGTTCCGATTCGTGAATTAAAAATCATGCCAGATGAGGAATATCAAAAAATTCTGTTTGAATTTAATGATACTGCCACGGATTATCCCCGCGACAAAACAATTGTCGATCTATTTGAAGAACAAGTTGATAAAACGCCCAATACAATTGCTATCGTTTTTGAAAACCAACAATTGACTTATCAAGAATTAAATACACGTGCTAACCAATTAGCCCATTATTTACAAAGCGTTGGTGTCAAGCCAGAAGTGCTAGTTGGTATCTGTGTTGAACGTTCCTTGGAAATGGTCATAGGACTGTTGGGTATTCTCAAGGCAGGGGAGCTTATGTGCCATTAGATCCGACCTATCCGCTAGAACGCTTGGCCTTTATAATGGAAGATGCTCAAGCTTCTATATTAATATCACAAACTTCTATCAACCTCAATTTACCTCAACAAAAAACACAATTACTTTACCTAGATAAGACAGAATGGAAGGTTCAATCCAATTCAGCAAATCCAGCAATTGCCATTAAACCAGATAATTTGGCTTATGTCATTTATACTTCTGGTTCTACAGGTCAACCCAAAGGTGTGGCAATTGAACATCATAGTACCGTTGTTTTTTTGGCTTGGGCAAAAACCGTTTTTACGCCAAAAGAAAGAGCGGGTGTATTAGCCTCGACCTCCATTTGTTTTGATCTGTCAGTATTTGAACTGTTTGTTCCATTAAGCTGGGGCAGTAAAATTATTTTGGTGAAAAATGCTTTGCATTTGTCAACCCTACCACCTGAACCAAAAGTTACCTTACTTAATACTGTTCCATCGGCAATGAGTGAGTTACTCCGATCCAACAGTGTACCCGCTTCAGTACAGGTTGTTAATTTAGCCGGTGAACCACTTCAAAAAACTTTGGTACAAAAAATTTATCAGCAAGAAACTATTAAAAAAGTTTTTAACCTTTATGGACCTTCTGAAGATACAATTTATTCCACTTTCGCTTTGATTGAAAAAAACAAAGATGAATCACCTTCTATTGGTTGTCCTATTGCCAATACTCAAATTTATGTGTTAGATGGAAGTGAACAGCCAGTGCCGATTGGTGTCTACGGAGAACTCTATATTGGGGGTGATGGTTTAGCGCGTGGTTATTTCAATCGTCATGAATTGACAGCTAAAAAATTTATCCCTAATCCATTTCAGAAAGGAACACGCCTTTACAAAACCGGTGATTTAGTACGTTATCGCCCTGATGGTTCTCTTGAGTTTTTGGGACGTATTGATAATCAAGTCAAAATTCGTGGTTTTCGTATAGAGTTGGGAGAAATTGAAACGATACTGAATCAAGATTCGACTGTACAAGAAGCTGTAGTTGTTTGTCGAGAAGATGAACCCGGAGATAAACGGTTGGTGGCTTATATTGTCTCTAAACTGATTCCAGATCGTGTACCAATAAACGTGACTTGTCAAGTTGAATATGGCAATGAGTCGCCGATAAGACTAAATACTGAAGACATTTCTTGTGAGGGTATTGGTTTGGTAGGTGTTCCTCAAATTTGGGAAACTGGCAAAAATGTTCGTATACAGCTACAATTACCCGAACTATCTGATGAAATCTGCTTTGAAGGTCTCATTGCTTGGTGTCGCGAGCGACAGGCAGGTATCCAATTTGTTTTTACAAACCCTAGCACACGAGCGCATTTTGCTCAAATCATAGATAAATTATTTGAAACTCAGGGTATTATAAATATAATACAACGCACATCTAGCAAACATCTTCGTGAAGTGTTACGCCATAAATTGCCCGACTATATGATACCTGCTAGTTTTATGTTTTTGAGAGCGATTCCATTAACACCCAATGGCAAAGTGGATCGTAAAGCACTGCCTCAACCTGATGAACAACGTGCGGATTTAGAAACAGCATTCCTTGCACCTGAAACTGAGATTGAACAGAAAATAGCCGGTATTTTGCAAAGCGTGTTGCACGTCAACCAAATCGGGGTACACGATAACTTTTTTGATTTAGGTGGAAATTCCTTATTGTTGGTACAAGTGCAAGAAAAGTTAGTAGAAGCGTTAAATCAAGATATACCGGTTCTCACACTTTTTCAGTATCCCACTATCACTGCCTTGGTTCATTATTTAGAAAATAAATCACCGAGTGATCAGATAGCTATTGATAAGAGTTATGATCGTGCCCACAAGACAAAAGCTGCCATGCAGAAGTTTCGTAAACACCGCAAAGCACAATGAATACAGTCAAAATATGACAAATCTTAACCCCGAAGGGGTTGAATGTGAATAGCCTTATGTGTAAACATAAGGTCAATGTTGGAGCGTACCAACCCCAACGGGGTTGAATATGAATGTCAACCAACATGCGAATTACATTTTTGTTCAACCCCGTTGGGGTTGATAATTAATACATGTATTACCATAGGTTTACACCTATGGCTATTCACGTTTTACCCCTTCGGGGTTATATGGAACAATTTCGTGGTGAAAAAATATTAGTCATTTTATGACAGATTTAACACTGTAGGGGCGAACCACTACTGTTCGCTCTTCTTAACTTAATGGCAGTGAAGCAGAGCTTGGGAACGATGCTTAAATCTGCTTGCAGCAAACTAACTTCTTTCTAGTTCTCACGGGCCAGCGTGGGAACCCTAATCGAAGTCCAAAGCTTAACTTTGAACAACAAACTTTATGAGGTATTAAGAAAAACTTATGGACGATTCCATCACAAATGATGAAATGGAAGGAGACATAGCTGTTATTGGTATGTCTGGCCGATTTCCGGGGGCTAAAAATATTGATGAGTTTTGGCAAAATTTAAAAAATGGGGTTGAATCCATCACCTTTTTTTCTGAGCAAGAACTCATTGATGCCGGTATTAAGCCTTCTGTTTTAAAAGATGCCAATTATGTCAAAGCGAAAGGAATATTAGATAATGTGGCCGAATTTGATGCTACATTCTTCGGTTTGAGTCCTAAAGAGGCCGAAATCACAGACCCACAACAACGCCTGTTTTTAGAGTGTGCTTGGGAGGCCCTCGAAAATGCCGGTTATGATCCGCAAACTTATTCGGGAGCAATAGGTATTTATGGGGGGATGGGTGGTATTGATACTTACTTCTCAAAAAACCTATCCGTCAACCAAAGCATTACTGAGAATACGGATAAATTCCAACTCATGATTGGTAATGACAAAGATTTTTTATGTACCCGCATTTCATATAAACTTAATCTAAATGGTCCAAGTATCACAGTCCAAACCGCTTGTTCAACTTCTTTAGTGGCTGTTGTTATGGCTTGTAAGAGTTTACTTACTTACGAATGTGACATGGTACTCGCAGGTGGTGTTAGTATTTCTCTACCAGCCAAATCCGGTTATTTATATCGGGAAGGTATGATTTTATCGCCCGATGGTCACTGTCGTGCCTTTGATGCCAAAGCACAAGGCATTGTGCCGGGTAATGGCGCAGGTATTGTGGTACTCAAAAGAGCAGAAGAGGCCATCGCCGATGGGGATCATATTTATGCCATCATCAAGGGGACTGCGATTAATAATGATGGCACCAATAAAGTGGGTTATACCGCGCCCAGTGTAGAAGGTCAAATGCAGGTGATTGCAGAAGCCTTAGATATTGCTGATATACCTATTGAAACAATTAGTTATATAGAAACGCATGGCACCGGAACGCCCTTAGGGGATCCAATTGAAATTGCGGCACGGACTAAGCTCTTTCGGGCCAATACAGACAAAAAAGCTTATTGCCCTATTGGTTCAGTAAAAACCAATATCGGACATTTGGACACTGCGGCGGGCATTGCCGGCTTCATTAAAACCGTGTTAGCTCTTAAACATCAGTTAATACCGCCCAGTTTGCACTTTGATACCCCGAATCCGAAATTGGATTTGGACAACAGTCCTTTTTATGTCAATACCAAACTCTCAGAATGGAAAACGTCCGGTTATCCGCGCCGTGCCGGAGTCAGTGCTTTTGGTATAGGCGGTACCAATGCCCATGTTGTGCTGGAAGAAGCCCCGGTGGTAAGTGAAAAGTTAAAAGTGAAAAGTGAAAAGTCTTGGCAATTGTTGGTGTTATCGGCTAAAACGGCTACGGCTTTGGAAACGGCGACTCGCCAATTGGTTAAGCATCTCAAACAACATCCTCACTTAAATTTGGCCGATGTCGCTTATACTTATCAAGTGGGTCGCCGCGCCTTTAATCATCGTCGCCTATTAGTGTGCCAAACATTGGCAGAGGCTATCAATGCACTTTCGACCCAAGATGAAGTTAAACCGGTTTTTAGCCATACAATAAAAGACAATGAAAAACCTTCAGTGGTGTTTATGTTTTCTGGGCAGGGAGCGCAGTATGTCAATATGGGTTTAGAGCTTTACCAAACTGAACCCATGTTTCGTGAGCAAGTTGATCGTTGTGCTAAATTGCTCAAACCTCATTTGGGATTAGATTTACGAGGTGTATTGTACCCTAAACTAGAAATCCCCTCCCCGTTATTGGAGTCCAAAGCTTCAGCTTTGGCAATCGACCAAACCGCTATCACCCAACCGGCCATCTTTGTCATTGAATATAGTTTGGCGCAATTATGGATGGCTTGGGGGATAAAACCCAAAGCGATGATAGGACATAGCATCGGTGAATATGTAGCCGCATGTTTAGCTGGCGTGTTTACCTTAGAAGAATCATTAATGTTAGTTGCAGCGCGTGGACAATTAATGCAATCAGTCCCAGCAGGCACTATGTTAGCCGTACCGCTTTCTGAAACTGAAATACAACCTTTCCTTAATGAAAACATTGATTTAGCGGCTATTAATGTGCCATCCCAAAGTGTGATATCGGGTCCTATTGACGCGGTGGAGCGATTAGCCACCCAATTGGCTGAACAAAATATAGAATGTCAACGTTTGCACACCTCTCATGCGTTCCATTCAGAGATGATGGCCCCTATATTGCGTTCTTTTTTGGAACAAGTGCAAAAAATTAATTTAAAGCCACCCAAAATATCCTTTATTTCTAATGTGACAGGTACTTGGATTAGCAACAGTGAAGCCACGGATCCGAATTATTGGGTCAAGCATATACGCCAAACAGTACGTTTTGCCGATGGATTGAAAAAACTAATAGAAGAATCGGATTATGTTTTGCTTGAAATTGGACCCGGGCGTACTTTAAGCACCTTTACAAAACGACATCCTGATAATGCTGGGCAGTTAGCACTAACGTCACTACGCCATCCCAAAGATGAACAATCGGATAATGCGTTTTTATTAAACACCTTGGGACAATTGTGGATGGCGGGAATCACGGTGGATTGGGCCAAATTTCAAGCCAATGAACAGCGTTATCGTTTACCGTTGCCAACTTATCCGTTTGAACGACAGCGTTATTGGATTGAACCTCAAACTCAAGCCGAAACAGTTAAACCTCAGCCTGACTTACACAAAAAGCCAGATATGGCTGATTGGTTCTACATACCATCTTGGAAACGTACTGCATCTGCTGTTTATAATGCCAAAACATTAACAAAGCCGTCATGTTGGTTAATTTTTCTAGACGAATGTGGCTTAGGTTCTCAATTAGTCGAACGATTGCGAAAATTGGGACAAGATGTGATCACCGTAACAGTGGGGGAAGAATTTACTCACGAGGCACAAAAATATACGCTAAACCCGCACAACCACGATGACTACGATGCGCTATTACAAGAACTATTAGCACAAAACAAACGTCCTCAAAGAATTATTCATTGTTGGATGGTTACTCCCAATAATGAGACTAAATTAGGACTTGAATTTCTTGACCAATTTCAAAATTTGGGTTTTTACAGTTTACTCTTTTTAACCCAAGCACTGGGTAAGCATAATTTCACAGAATCTCTGCAAATTGAAGTTATTTCAAGCCATTTACAGGCGATCACGGATGACGAAGCATTGTGTCCAGAAAAAGCCACCCTCTTGGGTCCCTGTCGGGTCATTCCACAAGAATACCCCAATATCACCTGCCAAAGTATTGACATTGTTTTACCAAATGAATTAGTCACTTGGAAAATAGATAACCTAATAGAGGCTTTGTTGGCAGAATTTATGCTTCAAAATGTATCAGATTCAGTCATTGCTTATCGTGGGCAATATCGCTGGGTGCAAACGTTTGAAGCTATTCGCTTAGAACAACAAACCAGTGAACCACAACAATTAAGGAACAAAGGGGTTTATCTGATTACTGGGGGATTGGGTGGTATTGGTTTGGTATTGGCGGAATACTTGGCAAAAACGGTGCAAGCTAAACTGATACTCACCATGCGTTCAGCTTTTCCAGATAGAAAAGAATGGCAACAATGGTTGGCAACTCACAATGAGCAAGATAGTATTAGCCACAAGATCAAAAAAGTGCAAACATTTGAAACATTGGGGGCAGAAGTTTTAATGATTAATGCCGATGTGACCAATATTGAACAAATGCAGAATGCTATCACTCAGTCATTAGCACGATTTGGTCACATTCATGGTGTCATTCATACAGCGGGCGTACCCGGCGGGGGCATTATTCACCGAAAAACTTGGGAAAGTACCGAGAATATTATGGCCCCTAAGGTAAGGGGAATTGGGGTACTTGATGCAATTCTCAAAGATATTCAACTAGATTTCTTGGTCTTATGTTCATCACTGACTTCAATCTTAGGTGGATTTGGACAAGTTGATTATTGTGCCGCTAATGCTTTTCTTGACGCTTTCGCTCATTATAAAAATGCGGATGGTTTATCAACTGTCAGTATATTGTGGGATAGTTGGCAAGAAGTGGGTATGGCATTTGAATCGACCAAGCAACACGCTGGAACCCTTAATATCCCTCAAGCACCTCAATCTAAAGCAATCAGTCACCCGTTGTTCGATCAATGTATCGTGGATGAAAAGGCCGGAACCGAAACCTACATCACCTATTTTAAAGTATCAAAACATTGGATATTGAGTGAACATAAGGTGATGAGGAAACCAACCTTGCCGGGAACCGCTTACTTAGAAATGGCGAGAGCTGCTGTTGAAAACCACGTTAAACATAACGGGGTTATTGAATTCAAGGAAGTTTATTTGTTAGCTCCCTTAACCATTACAGGAAATGAAGAAAAAGAAATTCGGACTATCTTGACCAAATGCGAACAGGGGTTTGAATTTGTGATTTTGAGTCAAGCCAATTCAGGTCGCACTTGGCAAGAATATGCTAAAGGACAAATAACTATTCCGATAGAGGCTGAATGGCCTGAACAATATGACCTCAAAGTCCTTGAGGAAAAATGTCAAGAAACAGAAATGGTTTTTTCGCAAAACAAGCTGAAAACTTCAGCAGGATTCATAGAATTTGGCCATCGATGGAATAACTTGAAACAAATTAAATTAGGGCATTGTCAAGGATTAGCACTCATAGAACTGCCAAATTCATTAGCCGCTGATCTGACTCAATACCAGTTACATCCCGCATTATTGGATGTAGCAACCGGTTTTACGCTCATAAAAGATAAACAAGCGTACTTACCATTTTCGTATAAAAAGCTGCGGATGAAGGGATCACTTCCAGCAAAGATTTATAGTTACATCACATGGACTGAGCATAATCATGCTACGGATACCTTGACCTTGAATATCAAAATCATGGATGAGCAAGGACGGGAATTGGTAGAGATTGAAGACTATACATTAAGGAAAGTAGATGCGGCTACAGATAAAAGTGAAAAACAACTCCCCTTGTCAGAACAAGAAAACTTCCATTTGGAGATAACTTCCCCCGGTATTTTAGATACCCTCACTTTTTGTTCTGCTACCCGTAACAAACCAAGCTTGGGTGAAGTGGAAATTGAGGTGAGTGCGACTGGCCTTAACTTTAAAGAAGTACTGTTAGCACTTGGTATGCTGCCCGCTGATACACCAATTAAGTTTGGCTTAGAATGTGCTGGCAAAATTGTTGCGCTTGGAGAAGACGTTAAGACATTTCAGGTTGGTGATGAGGTGATTGCTTTCACTCAGGCGGGTTTTAGTGCTTATGTCACAACATCGGCTTTATCTGTGATGCCTAAACCCAATCACCTGACTATGGAAGAAGCAGCAACGATTCCAGTCGCTTTTATGACTGCCTATTATGCCTTGCATTATTTGGGGAGACTGAATCAAGGTGAGCGAATTCTAATTCATGCAGCCGCTGGCGGCGTAGGGCTGGCAGCGGTACAAATTGCTCAAATGCTAGGGGCAGAAATCTTTGCTACCGCTGGAACTCCAGAAAAACGGGCCTTTTTACATTCTCTAGGCATTGAACAGGTTATGGATTCCAGAACGCTGGCTTTTGCGGATATTATTATGGAACGCACTCAGGGAAAAGGGGTCAATGTGGTTTTGAACTCCTTATCAGGTGAATTCATCCCCAAAAGTCTCTCTGTATTAGCACCCTTTGGACGTTTTCTGGAAATTGGTAAACGGGATGTCTATGAAAAGAAACCGTTAAACTTACAAAATTTTGAGAAAAATCTATCGTTCTTTGTCGTTGGAGTTGGTCAGGAAAGTCCACACTTTAATTTTTTATTCAAGGAACTTATCCAACACTTTAACACGAAAAAGCTCAGTCCACTTCCTCAGAAGGTTTTTCCGATTACAAAAGTGGTTGATGCCTTTGAATACATGGCACGGGCTAAACATATCGGCAAGATAGTGCTTTCCTTGCAAGATAAATTAGCACTACAAACATTGGTTTCTAGGGCATCAACCGCTCAATTTAAGCCGATTTACAAATCGACTGCTAATGAGGCACTGCTCCCCACAACCAACGTGTTTCAAAGATACCTTAAAGAAGGACTATTACCCATAGAAGGCATTGAGGTTTTTAAACGTATTTTGCAGAACAATAAACCTCAAGTTATTGTATCGACGCTGGATTTACCAGCACGGCTAGAAAAATATACCGATTCTACCATTCTGGCTGTCTCTAAAGAGTCAGCACCCAAGCCTTTAGCTAAACCGGCAACACACTCACGACCTCAGTTGAGCAACGCTTATGCTGCGCCTCGTAATCAGCTTGAGCAAAAAATGACTGAAGTATGGGAGAACTTTCTTGGGATTGAAGGAATAGGAATTCATGACGATTTTTTTGGTTTAGGCGGTGATTCTTTAATGGCTGTTCAATTGGTTGCGGAATTATGCAAAGTGACTCAAGTGGAAATATCCGCCCACAGTTTATTGGAAAAAACGACTATTGCTACTTTAGCCAAATCAATTCAACCCATAGCAACAAAGGATAAGCAGGTAAAATCACCGAAATTACCGTCTTCACTGGTAAAAATTCAAGCTGGAGAGCCAGTTAGACAACCACTCTTTTTGGTTCATACTGCTGGCGGACACGTTTATTTTTACCGAGATTTAGCGCAGTCATTGGGAATAAGACAACCGGTTTATGGATTTCAAGCGCAAGGTATTGATGGGAAAGAACAACCATTAACTAAAATTGAAGAAATGGCCACCCACTATATCAAGGCATTACAAATTATCCAACCCGAAGGGCCTTATTTAATCGGAGGTTCTTCATTTGGCGGCATTGTGGCTTTTGAAATAGCCCAACAACTTCGCGTACTTGGTCAAAAGATCGCATTATTATTTATGGCAGATACTGCCGGGCCGGGGTTACTTTCAATAAAAAACACCGAAGGAAACGCCGATATCGATGATGTAAAAATCATGGCTTATGCACTTGGATTAGAAATCAACTCCGATTTTCTAGTTTCGTCAGAACAATTTAATCAACTTACTCTGGAGGAACAAGCACGCTATTTCTTTGAACATAGTGAGATTGCTAACCGAACTTATCCTAAAGAAGCAATTGCTCACATTCGCCACTTTATTCATGTAATCAAGGTGAACATCCAAGCAGCGAATCATTACGTACCAACAACTTATCAAGGCCAAATCCTCTTTTTTCGCGCTCGTGAACGTGATACATTTATGCCCATGAATCCAGAAAATTACTGGAAAAATTTAACGGATGAGATAATTATTCATGAAATCCAAGGAGAGCATGTTAGCATGAATTTTCCGCCCAATGTTGAAATGATGGCTGAACACTTGAGGACTTATCTGTAATTTAAATCATTCGTTTTCTGGTTCCCACGCGACAACGTCCCATTCTTGAGGACTTACGAAGAACGACAGCGCGTCACTGCCATTAAGTTAAGACGTGTAGGGTGGGTAGAGTGATAACGCAACGAAGTAACGGAACGTTCAACCCACCATTTTTAAATAGTCGGTGGGTGTAACGAAGTTCTACCCACCCTACAAATATTCCTTAACTTAATGGCATTGACGCTGGCGCGAGGGAACAAGAAAAAAATTCTTTTTTTTAAATCCTTTTTAAAATATAATCCTTGTAGTTCTTGTCAAACAAAGCTTTTGAACTTTAAAAAACCAATTGATAAACTTATGAAAGATATTGACTTACCCATTTTACCGCCACCGATTGATTTAGAAACGAAATCCATTCTTAAAAAAAGTATTTCCGCCAATAAAAAATTAGCTGAATTAAAAGGCATTCTTAATACTATTCCCAATGCAACTATCTTGATCAATACCTTGTATATTCAAGAAGCCAAAGATAGTTCTGCGATAGAAAATATTATCACAACTTATGATGAAATTTATAAGCAAAATATCTTTGCTGATTTGGTGAAAAATCCAGCCGTGAAAGAAGTTGAAAACTACACACGCGCTTTACAAACGGGATTTCAATTCATTAAACAACGCGGGATTTTATCCTTAAATCATATCCGTGCGATTCAGCAAGAAATTGTGCAAAATAACGCAGGATTTAGAAAACAATTAGGGACAGCACTTAAAAATGAACAAACCGGTGAAATCATTTATACGCCACCTCAGAATCCCCATAAGATTAATACACTGTTAAATAATTTAGAACATTATCTCAATACACCGGATGATGAGCTTGATCCGTTAATCCGTATGGCCATCATTCATTATCAATTTGAAAGTATTCATCCATTCTATGATGGTAATGGACGTACCGGACGTATCATCAATATTCTTTACTTGATCCTGAATCAGCTCTTAGATTTACCCGCACTTTACCTGAGTCGCTATATTATCCGTCATAAAGCCGATTATTACCGTTTGTTGCAAGAAGTTCGCACTCAAAATAACTGGGAAGCATGGGTTTTATATATGCTTGATGCTGTGGAACAAACTTCAGAACAAACGATTTTTCTTATTATTCAAATTAAAACGCTCATGATGGATTACAAACATCAGATCAGAAAAGCGTTACCCAAGATTTATAGTCAAGATTTATTGAATAACCTTTTTAAACATCCCTATACCAAGATTACTTTTCTTGAGCAAGATTTGAACGTGTCACGCAAAACGGCCACTAAGTATTTAGATATGTTAGTCGAATACCGTTTTTTACAAAAAGAAAAACTTTGGAAAACCTCATATTACATCAATAAACCCTTGCTCGATCTGATTGTCAGTGCGTTTCATGAATAAGTGGGGACGGTGGATACGCACAAGCTTTATCCATCCTAGATTTCTTAGGAATATGCATAAAATAATTTACCCATAAGTTGAGTTAAACCTGACAGGTTTTAAAAACCTGTCAGGTTTAGTGATCGAGGCAAAAGTGTCTTCGACATTTTTGCCTCGATCCGATTTTAGTTCATGCAGATTCCTTATCATGGGTAAAAAAATGCAAAAATTACCCATGAGTTTTATCTCGTGCGAACAAAACCGTAAAATTTACCCATGAGAGTCATTTAACTGTTTGTTTTGGTTTTCACGCATCGACATCCATAGCTTTGGACTCCAACAAATTTTCCTTAACTTAATAGCAGTGACGCTGGCGCGTGATAACCAGAAAACATTTTTTACTTTACTCCTAACTATAGGAAAAATTCAATGACAGAAACAGTACCTATATTATCAGGCTATCAGATGACTGAAAAACTCTATGATGGCACAAGAACCTTAATTTATCGTGCTCTACGAGAAACTGATAGCCAACGGGTGGTGATTAAATTCCTCAAGAATGAATATCCCACTTTCAATGAACTTGTGCAATTTCGGAATCAATACACGATTGCTAAAAACCTTGATATTGATGGGATTGTCCATCCTTATGCCCTTGAAACTTATCATAATGGGTTTGCCTTCATTATGGAAGAAGTGGAGGCAATTTCTCTCTACGAGTATATCACTGACAACCCACTGACGCTAAAAGATTTTTTCAATGTGGCGATTGTCATTGTCAAAACCTTGGAAGCCCTTTATCAAAACCGAGTGATTCATAAGGATATCAAACCGCAAAATATTTTGATTCATCCGGAAACGCAACAAATCAAACTGATTGACTTTAGCATTTCTTCGTTGCTCCCCAGAGAAACCCAAGAAATTCAAAGTCCTAACGTATTGGAAGGCACCTTGGCTTATCTGTCCCCAGAACAAACCGGGCGCATGAATCGAGGCATTGACTATCGCACTGATTTCTACTCGTTGGGTGTGACTTTCTATGAACTGTTGACCGGACAACTGCCTTTTCAATCCGATGATCCGATGGAATTAGTTCATTGTCACATTGCCCAAACGCCAACACCACCGATGCAGGTCAATGCCACCATTCCATCAGTGGTGAACGATCTCATTCTGAAGTTAATGGCGAAAACCACCGAAGAACGTTACCAAAGTGCGTTTGGCATCCGCTATGACTTGGAACAGTGCCAACAACAGTGGCAGGCACACGAAAGCATTACGCCTTTTAAACTAGGGCAGCGTGATATTTCAGATCGATTTCAAATTCCTGAAAAACTCTATGGACGGGAAACTGAAGTAGCAGCCCTCTTAGCAGCCTTTGACCGAGTCAGTAAAGGGCAAACCGAAATGATGTTGGTCGCGGGGTTTTCTGGCATCGGCAAAACCGCATTAGTCAATGAAGTACACAAACCAATTGTTCGTCAACGTGGTTACTTTATCAAGGGCAAATTTGACCAATTCAAGCGTGATATCCCGTTTTCAGCATTAGTGCAAGCCTTTCAAACGCTGATGCAACAACTTGTTACGGAAAGTGCCACACAAGTCCAAGGTTGGAAAACCCAAATACTGGCAGCCTTGGGAGAGAATGGACAAGTTATCATCGACGTGATTCCAGAATTAGAACAGATTATTCGCCAGCAACCGCCCGTGCAAGAATTGGAAGGAAGTGCCGCGCAAAATCGCTTTAATCTGTTATTGCAAAAATTCATCAAAGTATTTACCACTGCAGAACATCCGTTAGTGATTTTTTTGGATGACTTGCAATGGATTGATTCGGCTTCCCTCAAATTGATGCAATTGTTAATGGAGCAAACAGATAGTCATTATTTATTATTGATGGGGGCTTATCGAGATAACGAAGTCAATGCTGCCCATCCGTTTATCTTGATCTTAGAAGACATTCGGAAAACCGATGCGCTGGTCAATCAAATCACCCTTGGGCCACTGGCTCAACCTGAGCTTAACCGTTTAATAGCCGATACGCTCAGTTGCCCAGTCGAAAAGGCCAATCCACTGACTGAATTGGTGAGCCAAAAAACCCAAGGGAATCCATTCTTCACGAATCAATTTCTTAAATTTCTTCATGAAGAACAATTGATGATCTTCAATTTCGATTGTGGTTATTGGCAATGTGATATTGCCCAAGTCAAACTATTGACTGTTAGCGATGATGTCGTCGAATTTATGGCATTACAGCTTCAAAAATTGCCTATTCATACGCAAAACGTGCTAAAAATGGCAGCTTGTATTGGTAACCAATTTAATTTAGCCACCCTATCCATTGTCCTCGAAAAGTCTCAAGCTGATACAGCGGCCGATTTATGGAAAGCGTTACAAGAAGGTCTTATTATACCGGTAAGCGATGTTTACAAGTTCTTTCAAGCCACCGACTCAAATGAAGCATTGGAAGTTCAAACGTTGTCGGTTCCTTATCGGTTTTTGCATGACAGGGTGCAACAAGCCGCCTATTCTTTGATTCCAGAAGCACAAAAAGCCATCACTCACCTTCAAATTGGGCAATTATTGAAAAGTCATACCCCTGAAGAAGAACTTGACGAGAATATTTTTGATATTGTCAATCAAATGAATCAGGGAATTGATTTAATTTCGGTTCAAACCGAACGAGATGAATTGGCTCAATTAAATTTGCAAGCCGGACGCAAAGCCAAAGCTTCTACGGCTTATACGGCAGCGAATCAATATTTAATCGTTGGACTAAAACTCTTAAGCCCTGAGAGTTGGCAAACGCACTATGATTTGACGTTGGCCTTGTATGAAGCTTCGGCGGAAGTGGCTTATTTAAATGGCGATTTTTCTCGACAAGAACAATTGGTCGAAACGGTGCTTCTTCGAGCTAAATCACTACTGGATAAAGTAAAAGTTTATAAAATTCAAGTATCCGCTTATATGGCACAAAGTAAGCAACGAGAAGCCGTAAAATCGGTCTTACGGGTTGTGAAGTTGTTGGGGATCACCTTTCCTGAAGAACCGAGTCCTGAAGATACGATGCGTGGACTACAGGAAACCCAAGCCTTATTGGCCGAAAAACCGATTGCCTCATTATGCGAACTGCCATCCATGACAGAACCAGAACAACTTGCAGCTTTACAACTGTTATCAAGTGTTCTGGCTGCTGCCTATCAAGCCACACCTCAATTACTGCCACTGATGGTATTTAAACCGGTTCAATTATCAGTGAATTATGGTAATGCACCAGAGTCAATTTTTGTTTATGCTATGTATGGTTTGCTTATAAACGCAATGGAGGGCAATATCGAAGTAGGTTATCAATTTGGTCAACTGGCTTCAAATTTGTTGGAAAGGCTTAATGCCAAAAAACTCACCGCACTCAAATGTGTAAGTACTGATACGGTAGCCATTTGGAAAATACATGTTCGAGATACACTCAAAGTTTTGTTAGATGGCTATCAAACTGGACTCGAAGTAGGTGATTTAGAAAATGGTACCGCCTGTGTTTATCATTACTGTAGGCATTCTTATTTTGCTGGCAACGAATTGCCCGAACTTAAACAAGAAATGGCCATTTACAGTGAAGCCATTGGTCAACTCAAGCAAAAACCTATCCTCAATTTCAACAACATTACTCGACAAACCGTTTTAAACTTGATGGGTCAGTCAGAAAACCCGTGTCATTTAGTCGGTGAAGCCTTTAACGAGGAAAACATTCTACCGCAGCTCCAGCAAGCGAATGATGGATTTGGAATAGCTAACTTATATATCCAAAAAATGAGTCTGGGTTATCTGTTTCAAGATAATGTTCAAGCCCTTGAAAATGCGATCTTAGCGGAACAGTATTTAGCCGCAGTAGCAGGAATATTATGGGTTGCTATCTTCCATTTTTATGATTCGCTAATTAGGTTAGCAGTCTATCCTGATACTGAAGAATCCGAACAACCCGCTCTGCTCGAAAAAGTTGCAGCTAACCAAGAAAAGATGCAAACCTGGGCTAAACATGCCCCCATGAACTTCCAGCACAAGTTTGACTTGATAGAAGCAGAACGGCATCGCATTCTCGATAAAAATGTGGAGGCGATGGATTTCTTTGACAATGCCATTGCCGGGGCCAAGGAAAATGAGTACCTCAATGAAGAAGCTCTTGCTAATGAAGTTGCAGCCCGATTTTATCTTGGTTGGGGCAAAGAAAAGGTTGCTCAAACGTACATGAGGGAAGCGTATTATTGCTATGCGCGTTGGGGCGCGAAAGCCAAAGTGGACGATTTGGAAAAACGCTATCCACAGTTATTGGCTGCTATCCTAACGCCCAGTGAAACACCTTCCCTGACTGCAACGATGTCCACTTCCTCAAAAACTGTTCTAGCCACCAGTATGGCGACCTCGTCTATTTTGGATTTTGCTACCGTGATAAAAGCCTCGCAAGCCATTTCTGATGAAAGAGATTTTGAGCAACTTATTCAAAAAATGATGCAGCTTGTGATGGAAAATGTCGGTGCTGAGCGGGGTGTTTTAATCTTAGAAAAACAGGGCCAGTTTTGGTTGGAAGCCGAAGCCAGACTTGAAAAGGAATGCAAGGTAACATTACAGTCTTTACCCATTGATAAAGCGAGTGAACAGTTGCTTGTTTCCAGCGCGGTTATCAATACAGTGCTTAGAAATAAAACACCCCTTGTCCTCAACGATGCGACTCATGAGGAAACTCTGGTCAATGATCCCTATATACTCAAAAAACAACCCAAATCGGTGTTAGGACAACCCATTTTATATCATGGGGAATTGACGGGTGTTCTGTACTTAGAAAACAATTTGATGTCTAATGCCTTTACATCAGATCGTTTGGTTGTGTTAAAATTGCTTGCAACTCAAATGGCGATTTCGTTGGAAAATGCCCAAATTGTGGCAAACTTAGATGCTAAGGTGGTTGAAAGGACTGTCCAGTTAAATGATAAAATCGAAGAATTAACGCATACGCGCAATGAACTGGTGCAAAGCGAAAAAATGGCCTCGTTAGGACGGTTAGTGGCCGGGTTTGCCCATGAACTCAATACGCCAATTGGGGTAGCTGTTGGCACCGCTTCAACTGGGCAAAAAAAGATGAAGTCCATTTTGCAATTACTTGATGAAGAAGAAGTCGATGAAGAAGAATTGGTTTCTGGTTTAGAAAGGTTGGATGAAATGGCTGAACTCACCTTATCCAATTTAGATCGGGCAGCAAATTTAGTGAGCAGTTTTAAACGTACCGCGATTGATCAAACTTCTGATGAAGTTAGACATTTTAAGGTCAAAAGAGCTATTGTTGATGTGATGAATACCTTGCAAAATCACTTTAAACAAACAGCCATTGAATTTCAAGTAGATTGCTCTGATGATATTGCTGTCTATAGCATAGCAGGTGCATTCGAGCAAATTCTTACCAATTTAATAATGAATAGCCTGATACATGGATTTTCAGAAGGCAAAGACTCAGGCTCTATTAATATCATGGCACAGCTTGAAAAGGACAATTTGCATTTTGAATATTCTGATACTGGCAAAGGTATTGCATCAGAAAATTTGGAAAAGATATTTGAACCATTTTTTACCACTCATCGCGCTCATGGGGGGAGTGGAATCGGATTATATATCTGTTACAATCTCATCACCAGCCAATTAAATGGTACGATTACTTGTGACAGTGCAGTTGGCAAGGGAGTTCGGTTTATGATAGACTTTCCTGTGCAAACCGCTTTTGTTAAATCATAAACAGGGGCGGCTGATAAGCCAAACGTTATGGACAGAATTGCAAATCCCGTCCAATAAAACAAACGTCTGCCAGACCTGCCAGGTTTTGAAAACCTGGCAGGTCTTAAAATCCAAAAACTTGAACGTTTAATGAATCTTTTGAAGATTTACCGTCTAATGCCTTATGGATACCACTTAAGGGACATAACCGTCCGATAGGTTTTATCTACTTAGAAGATGGCCAATATCTCCATAAAACCAATCAAAAACTCATTTATATCTTGGTTAATCAATGTGCCTCAGCCTTGGAAAATTTACAACTTTATCTTGATCTCAAAAATGCACATAATGAAACTGATCGACTGTTAATACTTACTGAGAAAGCTCATAACATAGCAGAAGCGGCTAACACTGCTAAAGCGCAATTTGAAGCGGCTAACACTGCTAAAAGTCAATTTTTAGCTAATATGAGTCACGAGTTGCGTACTCCCTTAAATGCCATTATTGGCTATAGCGAAATGTTACAAGAAGAGGCTGAAAGTTTAGGACAAAACAATTTTATTCCTGATTTAAAAAAATTGGTAGTGCTGGCAAGCAATTACTAGGACTTATCAATGAAGTGCTTGATTTGTCTAAAATTGAAGCTGGTAAGATGGATTTATATTTGGAAACGTTTTTTCTTCCTACAATTCTCAATGAAGTTATCTCAACGATTCAGCCACTGCTCACAAAAAAGAATAATGTTTTAACTTTAGCACTTGATGATAACTTGGGTGACATGTATTCTGATACAACCAAGTTGCGCCAGATGTTGTTAAACTTAATGAGTAATGCCGCTAAATTTACAGAAAATGGCAACATTTGTTTTGAAGTCAAACGTGATGGGGAATCAATTGCTTTTAGTGTTATTGATAATGGCATTGGTATGACAATTGAACAGCAAAAGAAATTGTTTCAGCCTTTTACTCAAGCGGATTCATCGATGACTCGTCGCTATGGGGGTACTGGCTTAGGTCTTGCTATTACTAAAAAATTCGCTCAAATGTTAGGAGGTACTCTCTGTGTAGAAAGCGAATTTGAACACGGGAGTACTTTTGTACTTTTTTTGCCGGTACAAACCAAAGGATGTAGCAACAAATAACTTATGCAAAAACTGCAAGTTAATTATTATTTAATGTAATTATCAATTAGTTGAAAAATATAAATGTACCTTACTTGGTATATGAATTTGTGATTAATTCTACTTTAGAAGAAAACAAAGATGAAACTGAAAAGAAGAAAAAAAGACAACATCAGCACCGAGACAAAAACGTTCGAATCAAAACCCAAAATACAACGGCCTCCTTGGAAGGTGCTTATCGTTGATGATGAACCTGATATTCACACCATGACCCGTTTTGCGCTTGAGGAATTTAAGTTTGCGGGTAAATCATTGCAACTACTTAAAGCTATGTCAGGTATAGAGGCACAAGACATTTTAGCGGCCGACACAGAAATAGCGGTGGCCTTAATTGATGTAGTTATGGAAACCGATGATGCTGGCCTACAGTTAGTCGATTTCATTCGCAATGAACTCAAATATTCACTTATTCGGTTGATTATTCGCACGGGACAACCTGGCATGGCTCCAGAACAAGAGGTGATTGATCGCTATGATATTGATGATTACAAGAATAAAACCGAGTTAAAGGCGCAGAAACTTTATACCACTATGCGTGTTGCCTTGAAATCTTACCGTGATCTCCGTACTCTTGACACAAATAGAAAGGGGCTTAGCTCAATTCTTGATGCAGCCCCCAAATTATCTCACCCCCAATCTATCACTCAATTTTTTAATGGGGTACTTACCCAAATTATTGGCTTGTGCCATTTAGGCGAAAGCAGTTTGATTTCCACTATTACCAACAGTTTACTTATCACATCAAACGGTAATCAAATAAAAGTTCAAGCGGGTACAGGTCAATTTGAGAATGCCAACCAAAACCCAGAGGTCGAAAAGATCATCAAGACCTATTCCGAGCGTATTTTACAACTCCAATCAAAAGAATGGTTACCAAATGGCGCAATTTTAATGCCACTTAAGGTCAAGAACAAACCGATAGGTTTTATTTATCTGGAGGATGCCCAATATCTCAGTGAAGCCAATCAAAACCTGATTTATATCTTGGTTAATCAATGTGCTTCAGCCTTGGAAAATTTACAACTTTACCTTGATCTCAAAGAAGCTCATCAGGAAACATCACAATTGTTGACCATTGCTGAACAAACGCGTGACATGGCCGAAGCCGCGAATTCTGCTAAAAGTCAGTTTTTAGCCAATATGAGTCATGAGCTGCGTACTCCCTTAAATGCCATCATTGGCTATAGCGAAATGTTACAGGAAAATGCTGAAGATGACGGGCAAGACGATTATGTGCCAGACTTGGGAAAAATTCAGAGTGCAGGCAAACAGTTACTGACTCTTGTTAATGATGTGCTTGATTTGTCTAAAATCGAAGCCGGTAAGATGGATTTGTGTTTGGAAAGCTTTGAACTAAACACTGTGCTTAATGAAGTGACATCTGTTATTCAACCATTGCTTGAAAAAAAGTATAACTCTCTAACAATTGCCTATGATGACAATTTAGGCAACATGCATACTGATCTGACTAAATTGCGCCAGATGCTGTTAAACTTAATAAGTAATGCGGCTAAATTTACCGAAAATGGTAACATTCGCGTTGAAGTTAAACGTGATGGAGAATGGTTCACCTTTTGTGTCACTGATAATGGTATTGGCATGACAGTCGAACAGCAGAAGAAATTGTTTCAACCCTTTACTCAGGGAGATTCTTCGATGACCCGTCGCTATGGTGGTACCGGCTTAGGTCTTGCTATTACCAAACAATTTACCAAAATGGTAGGAGGTACTATTTGGCTTGAAAGTGAATTTGGGTATGGCAGTACTTTTGTACTTTCTTTACCTGCACAAACCAAACCAGTTGCATCTGAGACAACAACAATCGAAAAACAAGATTTATTAGAAGGAAATGGAATTATCCTCATTATTGATGACGATATCATTATATGTCAACTCATAAAAAGTGATCTCACTCAACTGGGTTATGCCGTTGCCACGGCTAATGATGGAGAAGAAGGTATCATCGTTGCAAAAAAACTTCGTCCTGATGCCATTCTTCTTGATGTGAATATGCCAGGTAAAAATGGTTGGGAGGTACTTTCTACCCTCAAAAATGACTCACGTTTAACCCTTATACCTGTTATTATGATTTCAATGTGTGTAGATAAACAGAAAGGAAATGTTTTAGGCGCGGTAGATTGCCTTGATAAAACCATTATACATAGTCAATTACCTGTTTTGTTAAAAAAACATCATATTGGTGAAAATGTTGACGATGTGGTTATGGTCGTTGATGATGATGAAGCGCAACGTGAGGTTATAAGTACATGTTTAGAAGAGAAAAATTTGCAAATTCTCCAAGCCGAAAATGGACAAGTGGCTTTAGCACATCTCGAACATAAAAAACCCGTTTTGATTCTACTTGATTTGAATATGCCTGTTATGAATGGGTTTAAATTTCTTGAAAAGTTGCGTAACCATGAAGAATGGCATTCTATTCCCGTTGTGGTCTTGACCTCAAAACAACTCTCAGCTAAGGAACAAGCCTGTTTAAATCCGCATGTAGAAACTATCTTTCAAAAAGAAGATTTTCAGAAAAATGAATTAATTTTAAAAATTCATCAGTTGGTTACTGATACCATAGCGCATAAGGATGGAAAATAAAATACCTGTTACCATAATTTTACCCCTTGTCTGTCACGCGGAAACTTAAAATTTTATGTTGAGGGTGGAATGCTGAATTGAGCATTTGCCTAAACCGTCTATACCAGCTCGCGAAACCGAAGGTTTTCCACAAAAATCCTATTTTTGCAAAAAATCAGAATTTCTCAAAGCTCTGAGGATTTAAGTATATATAGCGTTTCCCGATTGGATAAAGTACAACCTCCCCTAAATCCCCTCCTTAATTAAAGAGGGGACTTGTACCAGACGCAATCGGGAAACGCTATACTTTGAAAGTTCAAGTTTTTTTTGAATGATTAAAATGCCAGCCAGTTTTTGAAAACCTGGGAGAAATAAAGTCGTAAAAGTAACACTAAACCAACCTATAAAAGACTAAAAATTGGAATATCCAAAATGACTTCTCCAAACATTCCTTCTATCCATCAATTGCCCTCACTGGTTGCTAATCAAATTGCAGCAGGTGAAGTTGTTGAACGCCCTGCTTCTGTTGTGAAAGAGTTATTAGAGAATAGCTTAGACGCAAAAGCTGATATGATTGATGTTGATATTGAACAGGGCGGAATTGCTTTGATGCGAATACGTGATAATGGTTTTGGTATCCGTCGTGATGAGTTATTGTTGGCGTTAAGTCGGCATTCTACCAGTAAAATAAAAACGTTGGATGATTTAGATCATATTAATAGCCTGGGTTTTCGTGGCGAAGCACTTGCAAGTATTGCTTCTATTTCTCGAATAACGTTAAATTCACGTTTCTATGGTGATGAAATAGGACATTGTATTCATTTGGATGGACAAGAAAATCCTACCACTCCCACACCTATTGCACATCCTGTCGGTACAACGCTGGAAATTCGCGATTTATTTTATAATACACCCGCTCGGCGTAAATTTTTGCGTACTGAGAAAACTGAATTTGGGCATATCCATGAAACCATTAAACGTCTTGCCTTAAGTCGCTTTGATGTTGCTTTTAAACTGACCAATAATCGTAAAACTTTAATGGCTTTAAAAACAGCACCTGGCGAAGATGAGCAGTTACAACGGGTTGCTATGCTGTGTGGTCCTGAATTTGTTGAACATGTTTTAAGTATCAAGGAAGAATCTGGCAAGATAAAAATATCAGGGTGGGTGACACAACCGACTTATTCACGTAGTCAGCCGGATATGCAGTATTTTTTTGTCAATGGACGCATCATCCGCGACAAACTTATCAGTCATGCGGTACGCCAAGCTTATGAAGATGTGTTATATTCAGGACGTTATCCTAGTTATGTATTATATTTAATAATTGACCCTAGTGAGGTGGATGTCAACGTACACCCTACTAAGAATGAAGTGCGTTTTGTTCAAAGTGGACAGGTGCATAGTTTTTTAGTACACATCCTGCAAAATTGTCTTGCTCAGACTTCTCCTCGCCATGTTGGCCCTCCTTCTGCACCCCCTCGGGGAAGTACTAATAACAAGAATGAGGCAAAATATCATTCTATTGAAGAGAGGACACAACAGACAGGTAATACAAATATCGTTGGGGAAAAATCAAAAAATTTTCACGTTGTTGCTAATAAAGGAACACCCACCGAACAATCTACGCTTCATTCCAAAAAAAACATATTTCCACATAAAAATCCATCAGCTTCCACTATTCGCGAAACCACACAAACTTATAAAGCTTTACAGCCACCGTTATTGTCAGAAGAATCATTATCCAATTTTCCTACCGATGTTAATATAGATTCTTCACCTGTTCCGCCTTTAGGCTATGCTTTAGCGCAATTGCATGGCGTATATATTTTAGCTGAAAATGCAGAAGGGTTGGTATTAGTGGATATGCATGCCGCGCATGAGCGTATCACTTATGAACGAATGAAATCTTTATATCAAAAAGAGAGTATTACTGCTCAAACGTTGCTTGTTCCCGTCAGTGTATCTGTCAGTGAACGGGAGGCGGAAATAGCTGAACAACATGTTGAATTATTTAATCAATTAGGTTTTGAAGTTAATCGTGCTGGCCCTGAAACACTGATTGTACGCCAAATACCCACTCTGTTAATTGACGCAAACGTGCCTGTGCTAGTACGTGATGTGTTAGCTGATTTATTACGTTTTGGGGTAAGTCCCCGTTTACAAGAAAATATCCAAGAAATTTTAGCGACCATAGCCTGCCATACTTCTGTCCGTGCTAATCGGCAATTAAGTTTAAGCGAAATGAATGCTTTATTACGCAATATGGAAGACACGGAACGTAGTAATCAATGCAATCATGGTCGTCCAACTTGGACACAATTGAGCTTAAAAGAGTTAGATAGTTTATTTTTGCGAGGGCGTTAATTGGCGACAAGTACCCCGATGGATAAATCATCAATAGGAAAAATATCTTGCTGGGCGTATTGAGCTAAAGCCTTTTTAGCATGACGTTTTAAAAATTCACCCGTTAAATCTTCAAATGCTAATAAATGAGTCGCAACTTCGTGAAGAGGTATTTTTAATAATTGATTTGTATCAAAACACGCAGATGCACCATCTGAAGCAATTGCCACTGTTTTAAATTTTTCCAAAGGAAAGCTAAAAACTAATTGTGTATTAAATGGTTTGGGTTCGGATTGACCATTGACAGAATCTATTAATAACAATGGATTAGGTTCATAAATGGCATAATCCAATAAACGTTCTTCATCCTGCCAATAAGTTAAGTAAAAAGGTGCGTTATGGGTAAAAATAATTTCAATCGTACCGATGTTATTATTATAGTCTTTGAATAACAAACAGCCATCGCCATAAACATACACCATGATATTTTTTTCTTGTACAAATGCCAACATGACTGTCGCATCTAACCCACCGCGGTTTAGTCGAACTTTCTTGGCAACTTTTTGAGCACTTTTAATCAATTGTTGTCCAAAGTTAATATAATCCAATGGCCAAGTAGTCGAGTTTTCAATCATGTACTTTGTGGTCGTTGTTAGGATTTGCGCCCCTATTTTGGTATTATGAGAAGATGAGCAACCATCACTTAATACAACAAATGGTATAGCTGTATGACCTTGTGTGGCATAATCTTCACAAACTTTGTGGGTAGCTCCTATTGTGTAGAAATAATCGTAATATAATCGCATCTAATTATCCTAAAGCAAAAATTCAACCTTGTAAAAAATACTGAATTTTTTCTGATTGTAACAGATTTTGGGGATACCCCCCTAACCCCCCGTACACGGGTGGAACCAAACATCATTCGACTCCCAGATTGTAACAGATTTTGGGGACACCAGACCCCCCTAACCCCCCGTACACGGGTGGAACCAAACATCATTCGACTCCCAGATTGTAACAGATTTTGGGGACACCCCCCTAACCCCCCGTACACGGGTGGAACCAAACATCATTCGACTCCCAGATTGTAACAGATTTTGGGGACACCATACCCCCCTAACCCCCCGTACACGGGTGGAACCAAACATCATTCGACTCCCAGATTGTAACAGATTTTGGGGACACCAGACCCCCCCTAACCCCCCGTACACGGGTGGAACCAAACATCATTCGACTCACTGATTGTAACAGATTTTGGGGACACCATCCCCCCCTAACCCCCCGTACACGGGTGGAACCAAACATCATTCGATACTTTGCTTTAATTTTTCTATTTTGGGACT
The DNA here is from genome assembly GCA_030378085.1 of Candidatus Parabeggiatoa sp. HSG14. Lineage (GTDB taxonomy): Bacteria > Pseudomonadota > Gammaproteobacteria > Beggiatoales > Beggiatoaceae > Parabeggiatoa. Next base: position 15,436 of record JAUCGK010000007.1, on the reverse strand, counting down.
TCCTCCTGTGTACGGGGGGTTGTGTACGGGGGGGTAGGGGGGCCAAAAAATTCGTTATAATCAGAATTTTTTGTATGATCTTGAAAGCACTCCAACAAACAATAAGTTTATGTCCTTGATTTTTAGGATTTTAGTGGGAGTTCTTTTTTGAAAGACTCTTTTGAGTGGATTTTTAATGTTAGGATGAGCTGTCAGAGTTCATGGTTTTTATAATTGTTGGTAGTCACTTGTGAATTTTTGAGAATTAAAAAAGCCCCTTGGCTTATGATGCTTTGGGGCTTTTTATATGGAATGCTAGTGCTAACATCCTAATGGCTTTATTTACAATGGTTTTTTGCCTTAATTCGCATTCATAAGCTTTTATAAAGAACATACAAGAGCAACGAAAACTGTAAAAAAAATGCGACTGCGTTTGGGAACCACACTCCAATATGATTAAAACGAATACCGTACAAAAACCAAAATAAAAATACGATAATAAAGCCAATAAGGTGAAACCAAGAGAGAGTACTTGCTGTAGGTGTGATCCATTCATGATAAAGCTGTACACTTATAGCAATACAGGCTATCATGCCAAAACCTGTACCTGCTGTTTCCCACTTATTTGCAGGAATTTTAAATAGAAACTTTTGAATACGATTAGTCATCTTTATCTTTTTCAGTCTGTGACTCCATATAGCGTTTTCCAATTGGATAAAGTACAATCTCCCCTAAATCCCTTCCTTAAATTAAGGAAGGGACTTGTACCTGACGCAATCGGGAAACGCTATAAGTCGCTTGGTATGGTGAAGCAGACTTTACTTTAACTGATACGACATTTAATAGCGTATTACATTTTTTTATCAAGATAACGGCTAATGCGGTTGAACCAGTAATTGATGCAACGGTAATTGAACCAATTAAAGTAAATACGCCTGAAGTTGTGAATGTACCGGAAGTGTGTGAACCTGTCACACTTACTTCTGGATTAGAGTTACATATTCCCGCCTTTAAATTCATGATAACGTCAAGTCAGTTTATTACATACTGGGCAAACTTAAGGGTTACTAATGATTTACAGTTTGGAGTAATTGAATTTGGATTAGTAGAAGAATCGGTTGGGACTTGTGAATTACCAACGCTTTCTTCAGAATTTGATTTACATATTCCTGCTTTGCAATACACGCCTTTGCAAAGTAGTGAAGCGTTTTGGAAAATGCAAGTGGATTTGAAGTTTATACCGGGTGTCTCATTGCTTTTTGAGGTGATAGAGTTTAGTAAGTTGAGATGAAATTGATGGTGTTCATGGTTAGATTTGTGAATTTTCATTGAGAATTAAAAAGAGCCACTTAGCTTGTGCTTTGTGGCTCTTTATTTGGGATGGTGGGTTTCGCTATCGCTCTACCCACCCTACGCTCACTATTCTTGTTGAGGTCATAATTTTATATAAACGAGGTTAAGAAGTATGAAGTATATTGTTTTAGCATTAGCTTTAATCGGGGGAATAGCACAAGCCGCTGTTTATGACCCCAATGATTTAAGTCAAGCTTATATTTACTTAAATCAAGTCCGAAGTCAAGCGGGAATGACAGGATTTTCTCAAAACCCACAACTAGAAACATCAGCTTTTAATCACGCAAAATACTTGGCTGATAATTTTACAAGCGGTCATTATGAATCTGAAGGAACACCAGGATTTACAGGTATTAAAGCATCAAATAGAGCTGCTTTTGCTGGTTATAGTAGTTTATTTGTATCTGAAAATATATCTGATAGTTACTCTAATAGTACAGATGACAGTAGCACAAGCATGGAATCAATTGATGATTTGATGAGTGCAATTTATCACCGCTTCGGTTTTTTGAGTTTTGATAGAAATGAAGTAGGTATTGGTATAGGTAAAGTGTTTGAACCAAATTTTTATGGTGCTTATGTCTATAACATGGGTAATATTGGATTGAATACGCTTTGTGAAAATCATATCTTCCCTGGTTTTGGTACTTATTATTCTAATGTTTGCGAACCAGACATTAAAATTGATGGTACAGCGTTTAAAAATGCTCAACAACAAGTACAAGACAATAATCCTAATATTGTTTTGTGGCCAACAGATGGCGATAACAATGTACTTCCTGCTTTTGAGGAAGAAAGTCCAGACCCACTTCCTGACTATTCTATATCAGGTTATCCGATTTCCATTCAATTTAATCCATCAGTATTTACCGATGTGAATGTCACAAAATTTAAGCTTTATCGTGATACCGATAACCTTGAAATAGTAAACACGCGGCTTTTAACAGAAAGCAGTGACCCTAATGGAAAGTTTTCTAACTTGGAATATGCACTATTTCCTTTAGACCGTTTAGATTGGAATACTATATACAGGGCTGAGGCAGAATATACAACAAGCTCTGATACCAATCAATTGGTATGGCGTTTTAAAACCAGAGGTGTAGGTTTACCTTTATATACGGTTAGAAACGAAGGAGATATAATTGAAATACCTCTGACGACTCCAGCATTGGCTATTTATGTACCACCGACTACAAGATTTTTACAAATAAATCGCATCAGTGGTTCTGGCTTGGGCATTAGTGAGTTAGAAACGGATTTTATAGATGGGAATACATTAAGGATTGATTTATCTGGCAGGTTAAACGGTGAAGCAACTTTTACTTTGACTGATACAGCTCTCGGCAGTGAACGACATTTTACTATCAAGATAACGGCTAATGCGGTTGAACCAGTAATTGATGCAACAGTAATCGAAGCAACGGAAGTTAATACGCCTGAAGTTGTGAATGTACCTGAAGTGTGTGAACCTGTCACGCTTACTTCTGGATTAGAGTTACATATTCCCGCTTTAAAATTCATGATAACATCAAGTCAGTTCATTGTGTATTGGGCAAACTTAAGGGTTACCAATGATTTACAATTTGGAGTAATTGAATTTGGTGCGGTAGAAAACCCGGTTGGGACTTGTGAATTACCAACGCTTTCTTCAGAATTTGATTTACATATTCCTGCTTTGCAATATACGCCTTTGTTAGGTAGTGAAGCGTTTTGGACAATACAAGCGGATTTAAAGTTTATACCAGGTGACCCATTGCTTTTTGAGGTGATAGAGTTTAGTAAATTGAGATGAAATTGATGGCGTTCATGGTTAGACTTGTGAATTTTCATTGAAAATTAAAAAGAGCCACTTGGCTTGTGCTTTGTGGCTCTTTATTTGGATTGGTGGGTTTCCGCTTCTATCCAAGCTTGAGGCAGGTGTTGGAGTTCGCAAGCTCACTCCAACCTACGAGCTTGGCTTGTGCTTCGTGGCTCTTTCAAAATTTGTAATATTAGAACAAAAATTGATAAATAATATTTGCAATAATACCACACATAATTGAGAAGAAGAGCAAACTAAACGAAAAAAATTCTACCTTACCCTTACTACTTTTATATTCATTAAAAATACGTTCAGAACGTGAAGAAAGAATTATAAAGCTTCGTTTTTCATGAAATTTGATTAATCGTTTTAAATAAAAAACGGCAAGAATAAGTATACCAAAAACTGAAAGGAAAAAAATAGTTATTGAACTAAGCCACAGTAACAATATATTTTTTTTCTTAGCTGTATTTTTTACGACATTGCTCAAAATAAATTTAATTTTTTCATCTGTAATTAGATTATCAGAAGTTAATTGAATAAATTCAACGTGAAAATTTTCAAGAGCAAATAAAGCTATCTTAATTTGTTGAGTTAAGTTATGTTCATTAAAAGCATATAATTTTAAAATTTGTTCTTGTCGATCAGAAGAAATAGTAGTGCTTAACCCTTTTCCCTGTGACTCAAAAAAAGAAAATACTAAAGAAGCAAACATAACACCAATAAATACTATTAGCATCATTAGTTTTGATAGAAATTTAAAATTTAAAATGGTTTTTGTTTTAATTGCCCAATTGACAACAGGATATTGCGGGGTTTCTATACTTTTTAAATATGATTTAAAATGATTTAAAACTTCAATCCCCCAAGCTTGGTTTGTATGTTCAATATTTAGGTCAATAGTACCATACGATTTTTGGTTCTTTACAGAAAAAGAAAGTTCAATTTTCTGATTTTCTATTTTTTTCTTCGGAAATTCAACTACAATTTCCCAATGTAAAGTAACATCTGTTGCAACAACATCTCTAACCTCATAAAAACTATTAACATTCTTAATATCACCAAATTGTCTCTTAGTATTATCATCATATTGGATGGTAATATTAAATAAACTAAGAAAAGTATCTTGTTCCTTTTCTATTTTTTCACTTAAAAGATAATGAAACTGAGCAATATTAGATATATCTAATAAAAAAGCTGTTTCTATTTGATAAGATAGTGTTTGCTTTTTTCCTAAAAAATCTAGAATGATTCGAGCAAATTTTTCCTGTGAAATTTTTATCTGTATATCTTCGTCATTTTTTACAATTTCACCTGACATCACAGTATTTCTTATTTTTTGATGTTCTTGCATATTATATTCTTAAAAAAATATATTAATTGCTATTAAAATTCATGATATTAGAACGTCAACAACCGCTCGTCTCTTTACACTTTGAACACCGCACAAACCTTGATACCATCCTAAAAAACTAATTGAACAAGTTACTGAAAGATGAATTTGTACGGTGAGAAAACATTTTAACGCTATCAAGTCACAATGTAAAGGAGTTTCTGATTAGACCCACAACGACCCATCAAATAATCCCGTCAATTGTTTGTGATTACAAAAAGAAAAAGCCCCTTGGCACACCTTGGGGCTTCTTTATGGAGTGGTGAGTTTTGCTATCGTTCTACACCCCTACGCTTACTGATTAAGTTCTGTATCTTTTCAAAGTATTCCTTGGGAAAATCATGATCAGCCCATTTTTCTTTGTATCCCAACTCACCATTTTCATTTAATAACTGATGTTACGCACTGTACTTCAAATAATTTTAGGGACACCCCCCTAACCCCCCGTACACGGGTGGAACCAAACATCATTCGACACTTTGCTTTAATTTTTCTATTTTGGGACTTCCCCCTGTGTACGGGGGGTTGTGTACAGGGGGTTAGGGGGTGTCCCCAAAATTTGTTATAATCAGGAATTTTGCATTCCAATTGGCAAAATAAATTTTGCACTCCAGTTTGGAAGCTATCTGCGTAACATCAGTTAATAACCTATTTATTCCTCTTATGAATGCCTGTACAAACCTTTTAATTTTAAATTTATCCTCATATATTAATTTACCATCCTCGTCAGGCAAACCTAACCACAAGTCATCATACTCAAGAATTTGTAGTTTCATGCTATCATTATTTATTTTCTTAAATACCCACCGATACTCACCTGGCTCTTCTGTGAAAATTGCTTGACTGTATTCTTTGCCACAAATTATTTCATAGAGTGCTTTGCAAAGGTTTCCGAGTGCATCATCTAGATATGAAGCTGTCGTTGTGACACTACCTTTGTCTGTCTCCAAAACGCATTTAGACCAACCAGTTCCTACTAGCTCATATGAGAACTTAATCTGCTTTTTCATCTCTATTTTCCAAATGTTAATCAGATAATCAGTGATTACCAAACTATAAAGCCCCTTGGCAAACACCTTGGGGCTTTTTTTATTATCTAAACGACAGGAACTTTTCCAACCGGCTACTTTGCCAAATTCCCACGCACTAAAAATAAAGTATTATATTTCAACAACATAACACTAAAAATCCATTCTTATAAACAATCCCTACAGTTATAAAAAAAGTATTATATTTCAACACCTTAACACTATAATCCTTTCTAAAATGTAATCCTTGTAGTTAAATTGTCAATCCTTGTAGTTCTTGCAAATTGGCTGCATAGCCTGAACGGCGAACTCTCATGAAAGAAATCGTGACCAGCGAAATTACCAAAGTTTTAGTTTCAATAGCCTGAACGGCGAACTCTCATGAAAGCCTACTCTTGCTGGGATTGCAGAGTTGCTCTAGGGGTTTCAATCGCCTGAACGGCAAACTCTCATGAAAGGGAGGGAGACGGGGAATCGGGTCAATGTATTGGTTTCAATAGCCTGAACGGCAAACTCTCATGAAAGCATGTTACGGGAACTTTTCACCGCTTTTCGGAGGAGTTTCAATAGCCTGAACGGCAAACTCTCATGAAAGAACAACACCGTGACTCCACCGGAAATAGGTAAGGGTTTCAATAGCCTGAACAGCGAACTCTCATGAAAGTCAAAGAAAGGGGGAAACGCTATTACAATTGTCAGTTTCAATCGCCTAAACGGCGAACTCTCATGAAAGAATGGGAAAAAGTGGAATTCAAGTATCAATTAGTGTTTCAATCGCCTAAACGGCGAACTCTCATGAAAGAGCTACCTATTTGTAGCTTTTAAAATCAAGGCTCACAGAGTCCAAATCGTGGGCCACCTAATTAAGCTTACTTTTTTTAAGTCTATTACCCCTAATTTTCATCAAAAATGGGATAGCAATCTTTGTAACTTATTGAATTTAAACGGACGGTGGAATAAGACCTTATCTTTTACAGGTTTCTAATACTTAACCTAATGATTTATAAGGTAAAACAATAAACCTGACTTATTAAGTCAACTATTTTTGATAATGGGCCACGATTCCTTTAAAAATAACATTGTTTGAAAAAAGTCTGAGCGACTGTTAGAATATTGTATCAATTCTAATAATTTCAACACAATATCCCATTTCAGTAAACCACAATTACCCACCCACAAAAAGAAATCAAACTGTAGTAAGAGTTTTACTAACGCATCAATCCTTAAACTCATTGAACTTTCTAAACTAAAAAGCCCCTTAGCATACACCTTGGGGCTTTATTATTATCTAACCTTGAATAACTAATCTATTCAAGCATTATCAATCAGCCGTCCCTTTCTCATAGCCTCAATCTCCACCGCATCATGACAACATACCACAATATCAAATTGTCCAGTACGCTCATCAACAAATCTTATTAAGCCCCGTTTATCACAGTGCGGACAATCCTTAACCTTTATACGCATAGGCTTAGGCTTAACCCTATGCTCTGATAAATTAGACGTGGGGACAAACTCACTGGCTTGATACTTTCTAACCAAAGTGCTAAGATACCTCCAGACTTGTTTAACGGTGCCTTTTTTAACAGCACTGTTTAACTCGTCTAGTATCATTTGTTTATCATGTTGTGGTACATCTTTTAGTATCTTTGAGGCCCTTTGCCTTTGTGCTGATGTCCAATCTTTAAGTACAGAGTCGAAGACTAAACCGCTATCTGTCAAGTCACTTCTCACAGTTGTTGACGGATTAGCGGTTTTTTTATGCCTGTCTTTCTCCCCATTTCTTTTAATACTTTCCAAAATACTACTACTAACCTTTTTTAATTTGCCTTTGGCTGTTGTTGTAGTCTTTGTAGAAGTCTCTGTATTGTTAAGAAATTTAATGTCAATGAAGTGACTCCGGCTTGCGTACAAATCACATAGTACGCAGTACGCACCACGTCTTGAAGCGCATGAAATAGGCTTCGCGTTCATTATCGGGGACAACACCACTGAATAGGTGTTGAATATTCAAATCGCATTTATCAAGAATCGCGACTAAAAACTGGACTACGTTTTTTATCAATTTATGTCAGTTGCCAAAATTTTTACCCTCTTTTAAAATGACCAAAGAGTTGTCTTTTATTAGTTGAATAGTTGATTTATAATGATTTTCTGTAAAAACAATCGCTTAATGATTAAATCAGAAAACGAGTAGATTTTTCTATGAGTGGTTTTTAATTTATATACGAAATTATTATTGATTTTTCAAAAAAACTTAAAACTAAATTTTATGTTGTTGGAATTTTTGTGATGTAAGAGCATCTTGCCGATTAAATTCCAAAGCTTTTTTTAAATTTTCAAAGTGTCTTTCAATTCTTCATAGGTTTTTTCTTGACAATTTACGTTCGGTATTTCTTCAATCCATCCAAGCCACCAATTCTCATCTTGTTTTATTACAGCAGTATATTCAATATTCATAGTATTCATTCCTATATTTTTCTATATAATGATAAATAATTATCCAAAATAAAAAGCCCCTTGGCTTGTGCCTTGAGGCTTTTTATTTAGGTTGGTGAGTTTCCACTTCACTTCTACCCACCCTACTTTTACCCATGCTACGCTCGTTCAAACTAAAAAAGCTTCTAACACCTTGGGCTTTATTTGGATTGGCGGTAGAGCGATAGCGAAACCCATCCTACTTTAAGGTAGTCCTGCACATAGTAGTGGTCAATTTATTAAAATGTTGATTTTATTACAATTTAAAATAATCACCACTACATATTGCAGGACTACCCTACTTTAATACTATGCAGGAAAATTGGGAACCCCTGCCAGGAAATAATAACCCGCTTTTATGCCGCTTTGGCTTTTCACGCCACCACAAAATTTCCTCAATTTCTGTGTTTGTTTTTGTGGTTTATTTGTTGGTGTTGCTTCTGTGGTTTTTTTCTTCATTTCCATTTCCTGTGTGTTTGAAAGAATAGTTGGTTGTATACTTAGCGCGGGAACAAACTTAACTTTTAGTTGGAGTCCAAAGCTTCAGCTTTGAAACTCTGCCTACGCTCACGCTTAGACTCCAAACAATCTCAGAAAAGTTCAGTTTATCTTCGTGCTGAGCATATTATATTTGGGTTGCTTTTGTCAATACTTTTTTTAGGAGTCTCTCCAAGCCTTCAAGCCAATAAGAATAAAAAGCCTGAGTCGAATGACTCTACGAGAACACGATGATGTACTTAGTTATAACACATGTAAAGAGTTTATGATTAGACCTACAATGACCAATCAAATAATCCCATCAGTTGTTTATGATTACCCAAAATAAAAAATAAAAGCCCCTTGGCATAACACCTTGGGGCTTTTTATTTGGAGTAGTGGGTTGAATGTTCCGTCACTTCGTTGCGCTATCGCTCTACCGACCCTACGCTCGCATATAGAGTGGTTTTTAATTTATATACAAAATTATTATTGATTTTTCAAAAAAACTTAAAACTAAATTTTATGTTGTTGGAATTTTTGTGATGAACTGATGTTATGCACTGAACTTCTTAGCTTGGGGATAAATCCCCGGGTAAAGGCTACGCTTATAAATAGATGATTCAAGGTTATCAGAGGTCGTTTTTTAAAATTTGATGACCAAAAAATCCTTTGAATTTAGGAATGTACATAAAATAATTTACCCAAATGTTGAGTCAAACCTGACAGGTTTTTAAAACCTGTCAGGTTTAGTTGTCGAATTTATTTCATGCACGTTCCTTAGTCACCTTATAGGTTATTTTAGCTTTTAGCCTTGGAATTTATTCCAAGACTTGGGGAGCTTTGTGCGTAACATCAGTAAATAATTCTATTACTTTGTAAGAGTTTTTAGGAGTGATGCTGGAACATCATGATAGGAGTGAAAATGCGGGAGCATTGGAACGGGAAATATAAGGAGTGACGCTGGAGCGTCACTATCTGCATTCCAACGCTGGAGCGTTGGAACAAGAAAAATGTTGGAACGAAAAAAGCTATTTTTAGGATAACATTTAAAGTGTGTTAAATATCTCGGCTGCGCTTTGTTAGAATTTGCACAAAACACAACGAAAAATAATGTCGATGTTATACCTTATTCCAATTTATTGACAATGGTTATTACCCCTATATTTCCTTCATCTCCAAGAATAATACGGTGGGCTATGGTTTGCACTTTAAAATTTTGACCATCGCGGTGTTGTTCCTCCCGTTGTCTGAAAAGTGTTGGTTCCTTATGGCTCATTAATAAACTATAGTATTCACGCATTGCATCATTGTGTAAAGCGGGTGATAACACAATGGTAAATGGTTGCCCTATCAACTCTTCTAGGCGATAACCATATAAATCTGCATACACTTGATTAACTTGTAAAAAGTGTCCTTGATCATCTGTTAAGTAAATACCTAATTTGCCCACATCAAACACTGACATCAAAAATGCTTTTTCATGAGAAGTTTGGTCAGATTGAGATAACGTCACTTCCTGTCCAAGACACCAGGCATGCCAACCTGGAATAGGAAACTTGTGAGAGACGTTACTCCAAGCAATCGTTTTTAAAGAACCCTTTTTGCAAGTTATCCTTGTCTCCCAAATTTGAACATCTTCCTCAATTTTATCTTCCTCTAAAACTTCACTCTTTTCATTTTCTTGACGCAAGAAATCAATTAATGGGGTATCTCCTGTCCATAGGGAGATTCGCTCTAACATCTGATGTCGTTCATGAGTATCAGGGTATAACATTTCTAATACTCGAGGTTTTCCAACGATTTCATTAACAGAATAACCTGTAATTTCTTCACAAGCCCGATTCCATGCCACAATATTCCCTTTAGTATCATAAGCATTCAACATAAAAGGCATATTTTCTACGACTTGCTGTACATGTTCATTTTCTATTGGTGAAAAAGAGGACATACCTTGTTTATGTTTAGTAACATCAATAGCAAATACAATAACACCAGAAATGTTGCCTTGATTATCTCGATAAGGAATTTTATCAAACTGTAACCAACATTCAGTCGTTAATGATAATGAATTTTGTTCAAGATTTTGGTTTAAATTTTCCTGCACTGACTCATTATTTGGTTTAAAGCTATATATAATACCATATTGAGGTTGCCCTAATTGAATAATTTCGCTACAATCCGTATATTTTTCGGCTTCATCGTCACGATTTTTAAAGGTTTCCTGCGCTCTTTTATTTTGACGTAATAAACGATTTTCTTTATCACGATACCAAATCATGGCAGGTATCGTATTAAAAATCATTTGATGCTCTTCCCACTGTTTACGCAATGTTTCCCACATGCGTTTACGTTCACTAATATCGTGCATTAAACTAAAGGTAAATAAAACTTCTCCTTTAGTGTCGCGTACCGCATCCACCCGTTGCCAGATAGGAAATAGAGAATTTTTGTAAGAAACTTCTAATTCTCCCTCCCAACTACTCCCATTTGCCAAAGCTGAACTTATCTCTTTTTCCACAACTTCCAAAGAAGAAGGCGGATAATGTTCTGTCAACTTAACTTGTTTTGCTTCTTTTAAAGTACGCCCAAATAATCTTTCATAAGCGGGGTTAATATAGACTAAGTTTCCTTCTGTATTACTGACGACAATGGCTTCTTCTGAAGATTCAATGATAGATTTAAACAAACGTAAATGTCCCTGCGCTTTTTTTCGTTCAGTGACATCAATACCCACGCCAAAAAGATAGTCTAAAGCACCATTTGCTTTTACCACTGCTCGGCTATGCCATTCTAGTAGCAAAGATTTACCTGATTTACTCACTACATGACATTCCATCAACGATGGTTGCATAGATTGAATCAGATTATTAAATTCTGTTGAGACTAAAGACTGTTCTTGTTGAGGTATGAAAGAAGTGAGAAAATCGGAGTTAACCGTATCCTCAAAAGAGTGTTCTGTTGCCTGTAGCATCGCTTTATTCATCATCCGAATTTTACCATCAGGATTGATGGCAACGAAAAATGCGGGTGATGCCTGAATCAAAGATTTCACAAAATCCCTTTCTTGACGCATCGCTTCTTCATGTGCCTTACGTTCTGTCATATCACGTAACGTGGCGCATACTAAAGAACGATCTTGAAACAAATAACTATTGCCCGTAGAAATTTCTACAGGAAACACGATGCCATCTTTTTTCTTATGCCAACGTAATGGAATAACACGTTTATTTGTGCTAAATCCTCCTCGTTTCCTCATCGGTTCGGCTGAAACTTCTTCTGTCGTTTTATGTAACCATTCTTCTTTGCTATATCCATATAAATCAATAGCTGCATTATTCACATCAAAAATTTGTTGAGTATTTGCATCAAATACCACTGTTGGATTAGAAGCCGCTTCAAATAATTGTCGATATTTTGATTCACTTTCCCATAAAGCTGTCTCAACCTTTTGACGTGCAGAAATATCGCGTACTGCAACCATTAACACTTGTTTACCTTTAAACAAAAAGGAAGATGTTATGACTTCTACTGGAAAAACAGTACCATCCTCTTTTTTATGGTATTGCATAGAAGTCGATTTTATACCAGCCTTAATAGACTTCACTGTTTTTTCTGGTTGTGCTGATAAATCTGTATATTGCGTTTTTAATAATTGGTTACGACTATAACCATATAAATGTGTGGTTGCCTTATTTACTTCAAGAACACTTAATGTTTCTGCATCCAGTATAAAAATTGCATCAGATTCTACTTCCATTAACTGTTGATATTTTTTCTCTGCTTCATTCAATTCATCTTCAAGATTACGTGGCTCTGTAATATCAACATGAGTTCCTACTACACGATGTGGTTTTCCCGTTGGATCTCGAACCATAACTGCACGATTTAAAATCCAGCGATAACTCCCCTCTTTATGCTGCAAACGATGTGTGTTTTCACAAACTTCAGTTAATCCTTCTAAATGATTTTTAATATCTGCCATTACCCGCTTATAATCCGCAGGATGAATGCGTTTATGCCAAGAATCTATTTTAGGTGACAATTCATGTTGTTCAAATCCCAACATTTTTTCCCACCGAGTAGAAAAATGCATTTCATTGCTTATCAAATCCCAGTCCCATAAATCATAATGACTTTCTGGTACAATTCCACGCTGTTGATCCCCCGATTTTTTACGCAAAGTCAGTTCTGTTTCCTTATATAACGTAATATCAGAAAATGAAATAACGACTGCATAAGGTGTTGTGACATCATCTCGCCACAGTGGATAAGAATTAATGCGAATCCAAATCACCGATTCATCGGGTTTAACAATTCCCATAACGACATCTGCATAAGATTGTCCTGTCCGTAACGTACAAATAGCCGGATGTGTTTCTGTCGGAAACGGGGAACTATCTTCATGAATAAGTCGCCAATCGGGATCAACTAAAATCCATCCCATCATTTGATCAGAGGATAAACTTAAAATTCTCTCTGCGCTTGGATTACAAGCACCAATTGTTCCATTAGCATATTGTAAAACAACACCTTCCTGTAGCACATTAATCATTTCATCGGCAACCATCGGCTGTTCACGTTTCGTTATATCCATCCCCACTGCATAATAAGCATATTCTTGTGAAGCCGCACTATTGATTTCCCACAGTACAGTTCGATAAGAACCATCATGATGACAAAACCGACAAGAAAATGATACTGAATGTAACCCTTCATCCACCTGATCGAAGTAAAATTTACTAGAAGGTTGATCATCAGGATGAATAAAATCTAAAAAACGTTTAGCAAGCAGTTGTCCCGTAGATAACCCAAGGATATTTTCCCAAGCAGAATTGACTTCACTAAATTGGCGTTCAAAATCCAAAATACAAAACATGGCTGTGGAACGCCAAAAAAAACGGGAATGACGGGGATTTTGAACAGGCATAATCTTTTCCTAAAAAAATGAAAAATGAAGATAAATTATCTTAATATCTGATGTTACGCACTGCACTTCCAAAAGTGAATATCTGCGTGCAAAATTTATTTTGCGAGGGGTTGCACTCTAAGTTAGTAAAATGAATTTTGCACTCCAGTTTGGAAGCTATCTGCGTAACATCAGTTAATATCTAAACACATTATCGTATTATTTTTTGACATTTCCTACTTTCCTCCTTGGTAAAGAGGGGACACAGGTTGTATTTAAGCAAATCAGAAAACGCTATATATTTATGCTTTGGCATTTATTTGTATCATTTAGATTGTTGTAAAAAATTAATAATTATTGTAAAACTTTCCCAGCATTTTCCTTTTCTTTTATAAGCTGATGATAAAGCGACACATACTGCCCCGCACTTTTTTGCCAACTAAAATCACGAGTCATTCCGTTGTGTTGTAATCTACGCCAAGTCGTTTTATCACGGAAGGTTTGTAAAGCACGTTGTACACAAGATAATAATTCGCTTGAATCTGCTTTTTCAAATACAAAACCGGTTGCTATTTTTTTCTCAATATTGTCAGGAGTTGCATCTATTACTGTATCTGCCAACCCACCAGTACGTCGTACTATGGGTATCGTGCCATAGCACATACTGTACATTTGATTTAAACCGCACGGCTCAAATTTAGATGGCATGATAAACATATTTGCTCCCGCTTCAATTTGATGCGCTAATTCTTCATCATAACCTATAGTCACACTAAGCCGTTTCGGATAAAGAGTGGCTAACTGAAGCAAGTTTTCTTCTAATTTTTTATCACCACTACCAAGTATCACTAGCTGTGCACCGTTTTTGATAATTTCTGGAATGATGGGTATTACTAAATCTATGCCTTTTTGTTCAGTAAGACGGCTAATCATGCCAATGAGTGGTGCTGATTTTGATGAAGCTAATTTGAGTTTGTTTCGTAGTGCTTGAGTATTGCGTGTTTTACCAGCTAGATTATTATTGCTATAATGACACTTTAAACAAGAATCATTTTCAGGATTCCAAACTTCTGTATCAATGCCATTTAAGATGCCATTTAATTGATTTTTGCGTTGGGAAAGTAATCCTTCTAAACCATAACCATACGTTGTTATTTGAATATCCTTGGCATAAGTGGGACTGACTGTTGTCATCCAATCGGAATAATACAAACCTGCTTTAAGAAATGATACTTTTCCATGATATTCTAACCCAAACATACTAAAACTTTCAGGGGGCAATCCTAAGAGAGTTACTACTTCCGGGCTAAAAATACCTTGATAAGCCATGTTATGTATGCTCATCACAATTTTGACAGATGGGTTAGGATTGAATTTTAAAAATGCGGGTATTAAGCCTGTTTGCCAATCATTGCAATGAATAATTTGTGGTTTAAAAAGTAAGCTATGACTCCCAAATAAAGCGGCAACCTTGGATAACATGCCAAAACGTAAAGCATTATCAGACCAATCCTTTCCCATATTATCTTGGTAAGGCCCTCCCTCGCGTTCAAATAAATGTGGATATTGAAATACATAAACGGGAGTTATCCCATCACTCATTGTCCCAGCTAATAAACGAACAGGTTCTTGCAACGGTGGTAACTTTATATTTTCATGCACTTCGATAAGCGAAAGTTGTTCAAGAACTGAAGGATAACCAGGTAGTAATAAGCGAACATCAACACCCAATTTTCGCAAAGCATTCGGCAAAGCATAACTCACATCAGCTAACCCCCCAGTTTTTACCAGTGGATACGCTTCAGAACTCACAAAAAGTACACGTAGCTTTGACCCATTCATTTTATTTCCTTATGAAATTCAATATGATACATTTTATACCATCACAAACTAAGTTTTTTCACCGCCCAAAATCCCTTTTTTGATCTTGTCTATATTCTCTTTTGAGGTTTAACTCAGCCATGTTTTTTAAGATTATTTTCAGAGTATAGTTATTTTAACTGACTGATGTTATGCAA
>JAUCGK010000065.1:13587-20683 GCA_030378085.1 Candidatus Parabeggiatoa sp. HSG14 | reverse complement strand
GTACGGGGGGTTAGGGGGGTGTCCCTAAAATTATTTGAAGTACAGTGCGTAACATGAGTTAGTAAGATAACTATAGACGTTCAGAAAAATAATTTCTTGATCAAACCTGCCAGGTTTTGAAAACCTGGCAGGTTTTGTGAAGTTATTTACCTGAAAAACTATATGATAGTTGATAAGTATGCCGACGAATGCAATCCGGCACTTAGGAGAAATTTACTGTGTACGATAAGCAGTATGACAAGCAACACAAATGTTAGTAATATTTTGTAAAGCAATATAAGCTTTTGTTGTTTCACCAGTTCTGGCAATTCGTGCAAATTCATCTACTGATTTGTGCAGACTTCGGCCAATTTTACGCATTCCAATTGGCATAAATCTACCCGGCCCCATTCCTGTGCCAGCACCAATGCTTCGGTTACCAATTTGAGTTTCGGCGACACTAGCAGCATCTTCTAGCTTATTATTAGCAAGTAAACCAATAATTTGAGTCAAAGCAACAAGATTACTTAACATTCTTTGTTGCATGATTTTTTTTGGCATTGCAGGCATTTGTACAAATTGACGGTTATCATCTGCTATTTGTTCATTAGATTGTCCAGAACGCATTCCTTGTCCACATGGCTGTCCGGTACCCTGTCCACAACCGGTTCCTTGAGCATGAGCTCCATGATGTTGTTGTGCAAAACTATTGCTGCCCACCCAAACGGAAAAAGCTAATACAATAGTAGTTGAAATTCCAATTATTTTATATTTCATAATCAAAAATTGATGTTTAATTGAGTGTTTAGGAATGAAGACAAAATAACCTCCCCTTTGTTCTCTCATTATTTACAGAAGGGCTGGGGTGGTTGATTAATTTCTAAAATGGGAATGTACCCATAAGGTGGTAGGAACAACAAATATGCTAATCATCAACATAAATACCATAATTAGCAAACCAGTTTTTATCTAATTTCCAACTGACTTGTTTTACATCCGATTGAGATAAAATTATTTTTTTAGCTTTTTGCTGATTATATGCCAGTTCTTTTTGGGCCGCAATAACTTTTGGATTATCAGAATTATTGCGAGGAAGGTTTGGCTTGATAATTGACAGAAACTTAAAAACGGACACTTTTGCTGATCTGGGACTTGACATCACAGCAGTCCCATTTTTTAATTCAATTACTTTGAACTGATATGGATAGTTATTAAGTTCGTTATCTTGCGATAAGATACTGTTCAATTCACTAACGCGAGGATCATAACTCCAAGCCCAATAGGCTAAGATTGTAATAGCAATAGTAACAAGAAATAATGTAGATTTACTCATAGTTAAATTTATGATATTTCCTGATTAAGGCTATCAATTTAAGCCGTGACACCTTGGAAAATCAAACCTGACAGGTATTGAATACTTGTCAGGTTTTGCCGCGATTTAAATTGAAAGCCAAATTAAACGTTTAGAGTATAAATTTGAATTAACCGGCCTTTTTATCCCCAACAAAAAAACTGGCAATATATGCTACTAGTCCAATCAAAAATACCACACCTGCTCCTTCGCGTAACCAATACCATAAAGCTATTTTATCCTGCATAACCATAAATGATAATGGATTTTCAGCCGCTCGCATCAAATATACCTGTAAAGCACCAGCCACTGTTAAGAATAAGGTAATGCAAAGCATGGCAATAGTCATTAACCAAAATGCCCAAGTTTCAAAGCGTTGTGCCTGTTCACAATTGGCCTCTGATTCTTTCCCACGCAATATTGGCATCGCATAAGATATGATGGTCAAGACAATCATAACATAAGCTCCATAAAATGCCAAATGACCATGAGCAGCAGTTAATTGAGTACCATGAGTATAGTAATTCACTGGGGCTAAAGTATGTAAAAAGCCCCATACTCCAGCTCCAAGGAAAGCAACAACTGCTGTGCCTAATGCCCACAATGTTGCTATTTTATTTGGATGTTCACGCCGCTTGTTTTTAACCATTGTGAAGGCAAATAACATCATCAAGACAAATGGAATTGGTTCCAGAGCAGAAAATATCGACCCCCACCATTGCCAATATTCAGGTGCTCCAATCCAAAAATAATGATGTCCAGTACCAATAAGACCAGTAATCAGTGCCATCGCAATAATTATATACAACCATTTTTCAATGACCTCGCGATCAACCCCAGTTACTTTAATCAATACAAAAGCTAAAATGGAGGCCATAATTAGTTCCCATACTCCTTCTACCCATAGGTGAACTACCCACCACCAGAAGTATTTATCCAATACTAAATTGGTAGGATTGTAAAAAGAAAATAGGAATAACACTGCTAAACCAACCAAGCCAGTCAATAATACCAAGGTTATCACTGTCTTACGGCCTTGGAGAATAGTCATGCCAACGTTATATAAAAATCCTAACACAACGACAACGATACCAATTTTAATGATGGTAGGTTGTTCTAAAAATTCCCTACCCATAGTTGGCAATATACTGTTACCAGTCAATTCTGCTAATTGTGCATAGGGTACTAATAAATAACCTAATATTGTTAATACACCAGCTCCCAGAAAAATCCAGAACAATGCTAAAGCCAGCTTTGGGCTATGTAATTCCTTTTCCGATTCTTCTGGAACTAGGTAATAAGATGCACCCATAAACCCAAAGAGTAACCACACAATAAGTAAATTGGTGTGTACCATCCGGGCAACATTAAAAGGAATAAGTGGGAAGAGGAAATCTCCTACTACATACTGTAATCCCATGATAACGCCAAATAAAATTTGGCCAACAAATAATCCAATAGCCGCAATAAAATAAGGTTTTGCGACAGCTTGTGATGAATATAGCATTTATATAATCTCCTTTAACCTTCGATATTTGGTGGCCAGTTAGCAGTATTGATTTCAGAAGACCACTTCAAAAATGCTTCAAGTGCATCCAATTCTTCATCAGTGAGATTAAAATTTGGCATTTGGCGACGACCGGGAACATTGGTAGGCATAGCTTTAAGCCATGCTTTAATAAAACCGGGGCCTCTGCGTTTATAAACATTGCCCAACTCAGGTGCAAAATAAGCACCCTCACCAAGCAAAGTATGACAGCCTATACAATCATTTTCTTCCCAAATAGTTTTACCATGTGCAACTTGCTCGGTGATATTTTCCCGATGATCGCGTTCAGGTAAAGCTATAGTAGTGTCAAGGGTCAAGGCTAGAAACAACAAAATAAAGAATATCGAGCCACCATAATAGACGTTTCGAGCCATAGACTTAGTGAATATTTCATTCATTACAAATTTTCTCCATATTTGGCGATACTCTATTTAAAACTAGAAATAATTAAAAATATTTAGCTTAATTAAATAACTGATATTGCGTAGATTAGCTTATAAATAAAAGTTGAGTATTTTACTAAGGAATAGGTGATATGGTGGCCAAATTTGAATATTCAAGAGAACAAGATTAAATTGCCTAATAATCTTCCGTTGTTAGTTATACGGGAGTTCGTGGGTGTATCGGGGCGCGTCATACACCGCCCCGCAATTATTCATCAGTTGTTGTTTGATTTTTGGATTGGTGCATGACGCTATCGCTTATACACCCTACGTATTCCAAGGTTTTTTCCAATTGTTCAGAACAAGGGAAATTCAGGGAGGGTTGCATCAATTTTTTCCATTAAGTCAATGGTTTGTTCTAAGGCGGCTAGAATATAGAAATAATGTTCACAATCCTCATAACTCAGCTCTCTACCTTTTCTGTCTTTGAGCCATTTTTGACAGACTTGATAACCGCCAATGTGGAATTGCCAGACGGTATCAACAACGTTATCAAAATATTGGGTTTTGTTGATATAAACTTTTTCGTCTTTGTAAGTGATTTTATCAACAAGGTTATCGCCTTCAACCGGATAACTGCTATCGCTATCAATATCGGCTTCCATTAGGTGAATTGTTACCAATTGTTTTCCCAATTTGGCGAGTTGTTTGAATAGCTTTTTGTCGCTGGTTAAGGGCAAACGGGGGAAGTCGATTTTTAGAAATTCGGCGTAGCGTTGGCGATAAGTTGGGCTGTGGGAAACTGCGTACATATAGTGAAAAACGTCTTCGGGGCCAATTGTGGTTTTTAAATTGCCAGTGCCATCGTCAATGAATTTTAGTTTTAGACGGGTTTCTACGTCTTTGATAAAGTTGGGAGTGAAGTTGGGTTTCCTTTTGGGTTTAGGTTTGCCATTTCCATTCCCGTTTCCATTCAAAAATTCGTCTTGTTCTGTTGGGTAAAGATAGAGAGGAAAGAGAGATTCACCTCCTCGATTATCAGAACGAATAACACCATCAGAAATAATATTATTTGAGACGTAAAAATATGTACATGGTTGTGAAGGTAACATCTGTCGTCTTGTAATCAATCCTAAATTTTCTCCTGCTAATATATGTTGCATCACGTTAGACCTTGGCATACAAAGAAATCCCTTTGTTTTACCTGTGTAATAAGTATATCGTCTATCAAAAGGTCGATATAAAATAGGAGTCACATAGGAATCATCAATATCGTGACTCTCAATATCAGTTTGAGCCAAATTCACTTGCCAATCTCTGGCATCTTTGCCTAATTGGTATTTTTCTCGTGCAGTTTCTGATTCTAAGGAGACAAAATCTTTAACCGTTTCCATAACGGCTTGTGGTGATTCATGGATGGTCAGATTATCTCTAGCAGTAACGATACCAACAGAATTAACTGGCATTATGTCTGTCACTTTCCAATATTGTTCATATTCATCCAATAATTCTGTGTTTTGAGGAATAAACAAATAAAACGGTGAAGTCGGTTTTAACACTTCCCAATCTGTCGTTTTCACATCTTGCGCTTCTAACCAAGCATATTTACCATCACGCTCTCCCCATAATTCAGCATGAAATACTTTGGCAATTGCAGTCTGTTTAGATTTATGTTTGACAAAGATTCCAATCGCTACTCCTTGTTGAATATCAAACACATTTTTATCAACACTACCGTCTGGACATTTTTCTTTTTTCTTAGAATTACCATGTAAATCAAGAATGTAAATTTCATCAAAATCCTGCATCAATGCTTGGCGCATTCCTCGAAAGGTCGGATTATCCAAATAACCATGATTGGTTACAAAACCCAAAATTCCATAACCTGTTGTATTAATTCGCCATTGGGCAAAACGGATAAACTTGACATAATCATCATTTAACCATTTGGAATTTCTTTCTTTTAATGGTTTACCATCAACCTGAAAATAATTAGCGGTTTTACCCTGATGATTACGCTCATCAACCCCTTTTAATAAATTAACAATCCATTCTCCAACATTAACGGAATGCCCAGAATAAGGCGGATTTCCCACAACCACCATCACAGTTGAGTCTTGTTTAACCCCACTAGCCGCTTGTTCCTCATTAACCAACCATTCCGCAAAAGGTAAAGTTGGCGTACTCCCTTTCTCAAAAGCATCTTCTAAACTATTGGTTAAAAAAATCTGTAATCGTTCATCCGAATCAAACTCATAACCCATTTCTTGCAATTGCAAGCCTAATTTCATGTGAGCAACGGTATAAGGAGCCATCAATAACTCAAAGCCATGCACCCGCGGTAACAAATGTTGACTGACATAAGTTGACCACATTCCTTTATTTTTTATAAACTTAGCAAAAATTTGATTAAACACCGTATACAAAAACGTGCCTGTTCCCACAGCGGGATCTAAAATCTGCACTTTATGCAAACCTGATTCCAAACGGCTACTATCTGCCAAACCATTCCGCAATTTAAACTGTTGTTTAAGCAATAAATCTACCGAGCGTACAATATACGATACCACCGGCTCTGGCGTATAATAAACTCCCCGCATTTCCCGCATGTTCGGATCATAATGTTTCAAAAAAGTCTCATAAAAATGCACAACAGGGTCTTCTTGCCGTGTTCTTTTACCAAAATCAGCTAAAATTGCAGCAATGTCGGCATGATTTAATACGGTTACCAAATGCTCAACCGTCCACACTAAACGATCATCTATGTCTATACCAACAATTTGATTAAATAAATGACGTAAAAATGGATTCGTTTTGGGGACATAATGATTCGCATGAATTCTGGAAAATGGTTCTGTCAGTGAAGCATTACATTTGGTGGCAAATAAACCATAACATGCTGTTTGAGCATACATATCTGCAAACTGTTCAACCGTCAAACTGTCTACTAAAATGGAGCGAAAACTTTCAAATTGTTCATGTAAAGAACTTGATTTTTCATAAGCAGTAAAAACAGCATCTCGCATTGGAATTGCAATTTTTGCCATTCTTTCGGCCAGTTCTTCTGGATTGCGTAAAGTAATTGCTTGAGTCTGTATGAAAAGTTCAATCAAATTCTCAAAATCCCCGAAGGCATCTGGTAAAGCTTGTAAATTCCCATACTTATCTCTGTTTGCTAATCGCACGATGATTTTGGGTTGCCGTTCATGTTTCACAAACCAGCGAAATTCTAAATAGTCGGTTAAAATTAAGTTATCTGAAAAATCTAAATAACGTTCAAGCTGTTCAGTTTTTAAGGCTTTATCTAACGACTGCCCAATATCTTTAGCTTCGATATAGCCTAATGGTACATTATTGGCTTGGGAATCAAGTATTACTAAATCCGGCGAGCCACATTCAATCCGTTTTGGTTCATTAATGACATTGATTGTTGAACACTTCGATATCAATAAATTTTGCAACGCTGCACGGTGACTATGTTCTTTGGCGATACCAGTGCCTAGATTGGCTTGAATTTGATTAAGGTATTGATGAATTGGGTTATCCATACTATTATAACTGCTGTAGTTAATTGTAATGATTAGGATGTTATTAACATTTAATAATATAAAAATTTTTGAATTAAAGCAACTATCATTTTTTAAAAAAGTGTATAAATATGATGAAATCACATT
This sequence comes from Candidatus Parabeggiatoa sp. HSG14, assembly GCA_030378085.1. Lineage (GTDB taxonomy): Bacteria > Pseudomonadota > Gammaproteobacteria > Beggiatoales > Beggiatoaceae > Parabeggiatoa. The sequence goes on along the minus strand of JAUCGK010000065.1, from coordinate 13,747 downwards.
TTTTTTTAGCAATCTTATTATTAATCATCAGCTTATCCATCAACGCTGAAATTACCACCGATGGTTCCCTTGGCTCTCGTGCCAATTTGTCCGGCCCTGATTATCTCATTGGGGCTGATTTAGGCCATCATAAGGGCGGCAATCTTTTCCACAGTTTCAA
>JAUCGK010000065.1:0-13487 GCA_030378085.1 Candidatus Parabeggiatoa sp. HSG14 | reverse complement strand
TTCATGCCAGTACTGCTGATTATTTGCGTTTGGGAGAGGGAGGACAGTTTGATGCACGCAATCCGAGTAACAGTTTATTGACAGTCGCACCGATTGAAAGTTTTGGTTTTTTGACTGATTCACCAACAACTATTACTACGCAGGATAGTACTTTGTTAGTTCCACCACTAAAGTCTTTGTCATTGATTGGTGGTCATTTGGATTTTCAAGGAACTCTGCCGATACAGTTTGATGATTTGAATATTTATGCGATGTTTGCGACCTCCCTTCTTAAAACCACTGGTGGTACACTTAATTTAGCGGCGAACGGTTCGAGTGGCGAAGTGATTGTGAGTAATAATGATTTAACCATCACCGGACAAGGGGGCGACATCTCTCTAAATCGTACTCTAGTGGATACCAGTAGCTTAGGCAGTGGCAATCTTAATATTCGAGGCGGGCGATTACAAATGCAAGATAGTACATTGCAAACGAACACTTTGGGAGACTTTAATGGGGGGCTTATGGATATTCAGTTAACGGAATCTTTATATGCTACCAGTGACCCAAACCATCTTGGACTTCAATCTTTTTCTAGCAAAGCACTTGGAAGCGGTCATGGTGGCTCAATAGCTATTCAAGTCCCAGAATTAACCTTAAACAGGGTAGAGCTGGCAGCTAATCCAATGACGGCGGCCAAAGGTGGGAGTACCAACCTAGAAGTGACTCGGTTATCTCTCTTAGAAGGATCTGGTATTTCTAATGCGACAGTTGGTGGAGAGAGTGGCTTATTGACTATCAATGCGACGGAATCAATTTTAATATCAGGCTATGGTGTTGGAAGTGGTATACGCAATGCTATTCCGTTTACGGACTTGCCCTCCCATATTGATAGCTCGACCTATTCATCAAAGCCGGGAGGAGATATTAATATTAGTACTGGGCGATTTGACTTGGTAGGTGGGATAATCACCAGTGGCAGTTTGAGTGAAGGTAACGGGGCTAATATTATTATTCAAGCGGAGAATGTCAATCTCACAGCCGGTGCTATTATTTCAACCTCATCAGTAACGAGTGGTGGATTAACCGGTAACATTCTGTTAGACGTGACTGATACCTTATTCATATCTGGGCGGCGGGATGGTACCTTTTTTATACCAGCATCCGATCTGCGAATTGACAATAACTCAAGTGGTATAAGTAGTGCCTCCCTGACTAGTACGGGCGGACAATTGAACTTGACAGCCAAAACGATCCACTTAACTGAGGAAGCTGTAATTACTGCTTCGTCACTTGGTTCAACTAAGAGGATTAGTAGTCTTAACTTGCAAACAGACAATCTGCTTATCACCGAGGGCGGACAAATCAATAGTAGTAATAGTAATGTTCTTTATGAGGAATTATTTCAGTTCTTTGGTATAGGGGATAGTGGTGATATAAACATTCGAGCAAAGCACTTGACATTAAGTAACCAACATCCACGTCTGCAACACACTGGCATTTTTAGTAACACGTATAGTCAAGGACTAGGCGGTAATATCAATGTGCAAACCGACTTCTTGGATATTCAGGGTAATTCTACTATCTCCGCTCGTGCTTATGGTACTGGTGATGCTGGCCAAATTAACCTGCAAGCACAAAAAGTAAAATTAACCCAACACGGTAGCATTAGTACTGCTGCAATCCAGTCAGGTGGGGGTAATATTGAATTAACTGGTCTTTCGGAGTTAATGTATCTGGACAACAGTGAAATTATCACAAGTGTGACTAGTGGGCAAGGGAGTGGTGGCAATATCACCATTGAGAAACCTCAATTTGCCGTGTTAAATCAAGGGCAAATTAGAGCACAAGCTGATGCTGGCCATGGCGGTAATATTCGCATTGTGGCTGAACAGTTTATCAAATCTCCGGAAAGTTTAATTAGCGCATCTTCAAGATTGGGTTTAGATGGTGAAGTTAATATTGATTCTCCCACTGTAGATATGAATGCATTTTTAGTGGTATTGCCAGGTGGGTTTGTGGAAGCACAGTTGAGACAATGTACAAGCGAAGAAATTGAAAATCCCAGTACCTTCAAAGTTGATTTGACTCGTGATAGAGCCCCGCCTTTTGAAAAATTCCTCAAATTGAAATAACACAATAACTACAAGGATTACATTTTAGAAGGGATTAAAACCAAAAACTACAAGAATTGTATATAAGAAGGGATTAGTTCTGTCAAATGGGTGAGAAATTGGCAAAACCTTGTTTTAATCCTTTATTATATACAATCCCTGTAGTTCAAGGTTTTTAATCCTTTCTAAAATATAATCTTTGTAGTTATTATTTCAAAAAGGTACAAAATTTGCTTAAAAATAGCTAATTGGTTTTAAATAACTTTTAAGTCCAACAAACTGCTAATCTTCCTCAAAAAACCTTCTCTACTCAATCCCTTCTAAAATATAATCCTTGTCATTGCTTTCAATCCTTTATAAAATACAACCTCTGTCGTCCAATTTAGGAGAAATCAATGAAACCATCCATTTTACTCACAATTCCTCTATTAATTATCTCACTATCCATCAACGCTGAAATTACCACCGATGGTTCCCTTGGCTCTCGTGCCAATTTGTCCGGCCCTGATTATCTCATTGGGGCTGATTTAGGCCATCATAAGGGCGGCAATCTTTTCCACAGTTTCAAAGACTTTAACTTGAATAGTTTGGAAAGTGCTACTTTTTCAGGGCCAAATAGTGTTCAAAATGTGATTAGTCGTGTCACTGGCGGTAATCCCTCTAACATTGATGGGTTAATCCGCTCGACTATTCCCAATGCCGATTTCTATTTCCTTAATCCCAATGGGATAATGTTTGGACCAAATGCACGATTGGACGTGCAAGGTTCTTTTCATGCCAGTACTGCTGATTATTTGCGTTTGGGAGAGGGAGGACAGTTTGATGCACGCAATCCGAGTAACAGTTTATTGACAGTCGCACCGATTGAAAGTTTTGGTTTTTTGACTGATTCACCAACCTCAATATCTACAAGCAGTAGCCAACTCTCAGTTTCTCCTGAAAATACTTTCTCCCTTGTCAGTGGCAATTTAACCATTAATAACACAAAACTTTCTGCGCCTTATGGTCGGATTAATCTTGCCAGTGTTAGGGAAAAAGGCGAAGTTATTCCAACGGTTGAGGATTTTGTGGTGCCTGCATTGCGCGGTGACATCACCATTTCAAATAATTCGCTGGTGGATGTCAAGGGCAAAGGGGGTGGCAGTGTGTTTATTCGTAGTGGGCAACTGGTAATGGATAATAGCACTATTTATTCTAAAACTTTAGGTAATCAAGATGCTGGTGACATTTCTATCCAAGCAAATCGGATTGATTTTAAAGGAGGCGCACGTTTAATTGGTCAAACTGCGGGAGAAGGTAATGCTGCCAAAATAACATTACAAGCGAAAGAATCCGTCATTTTTTCTGGACAATCTCATAAAGGCTATTCAAGCAGAATTGATACCCGGACTTATGGCACTGGCAATGCCGGTTCAGTGAATATCAATGCTAATCACATTGCTTTAAAAAATGGTACACTAATCTTTGCGGGCAGTCGTGGTAAAGGTAACGGAACTTACGTTAATTTTCATGCTAATCAGATTGCTTTTGCAGAAGGTAGCTCAATCCTCAGTGGTTCTTTTGGTCAAGGTAAAGCAGCTAATATCAACCTATATGCTAAAGAGAGTTTGAAACTCACAGGTACAAGTCCAACGGCTATTTTTGGTTCTCGTATTTATTCGGGTAATACAAGAGGTAGCGGTGATGCTGGTAACATTTATATTGAAGCACAAGATATTTTACTTACCGATGGTGGCTTGATAAATGGCGGAGCTAGTGGTACGGGTAATGCTGGTAATATTCATCTTCATGTCAACGGCACGATTACTCTGGCAGGTGTTAATAAAGCAGGGGGTACAAGTTTTATAGCAGCAGATGCCTTTCCGTGGGTAAAAGGTAAAGGGGGTAAAGGGGGTACAATTTTAATTGAAGCTGAGCAGCTTATTGTAGAAGAAGGCGGAATCATTAGTGCAACAACAAATGCGACTAAGGATAATTTTAGTGGACAAGGAGGTCTGATTACTATTAGAGTAAAAGGTAAAATAGAACTCAGTGGTGTTAATCCTCATGGAGAAAGCGGATTAGGTTTTGGTTCTGGTATTTATGCAGGGAGTAGAGGGGTAGGTAATAATGCCGGTAATGGAGGTCATATTGATTTACAAGCGGGTAGCTTAGCTCTTAAAGAAGGTGCTGTGATTCAAAACACCACTAATAACAACGCTGATAGTGGCAATATTGCTATCGAAGTCCAAAATACAGTCACTATCACTGGGGATGCTTCACAGATTGTATTACAGACACCTAGACAAATCCAATTGGAATATTTGAAAAAGTTTTCACCGGCAAACTATAATCAGTCTACCAGTGGCATTTATGCCAGTTCCTCTAGCGATAGTGCACAAGCTGGCAATAGTGGTGATATTAACCTCAAGGCTAATAAATTAGTATTGCAAAAACAGGGTATAATCTCAACTTCCAGTGCTGGTGGTGGAAAAGCGGGTAACATAACTTTGCACGTTGGGCAATTGCAAATGGACAACAGTGCTAGGATTAGCTCAGAAAGTCAAATGCCGAATACCTACACCTTTAATCAGCTTGCAGAACGTGATAATCGTATTATAGTGCGCGGTGATATTGTTGAAGTGGCGGATATTGGCGTTGGTAAAGCAGATCGTTATTTCAATACAGGTACTGCTCTTATTAGAACGCAACCTGTTTATATTGTTACTGATATGGATGCTTTATATAATTTGACCAAACAATACAGCATTGAAGAAGGCGATGTGATGACTGTCCAGAATATCGGCAATGGAGAAACAGCACGTTTTATCTATGCACTTAACAATTTTTATGATGTGGAAGAATGGGTAAAAATAGGCAATACAGTCGATATCATTTTCGCCAACATGAAGGAATTGACAGCTATTACTGGAAGATGGTTTACTTTAGAAAAAATTCCCTATCCTTCAGCAACAGTGATTCAGGTTAAGGATACGGGTAGGGGTAAACCTGGCACTTTTATTTATTCATCAAGCATCAAAAATCCTATCTCGGAAGAATTTTTTGGAAACTCTATCCGATTAAAAAATTTTCCTATAACAAATATTGCGGATGTACATGCTCTCCATGAACAAATTTCCCTACAACGGGGTGATATTGCAACATTTAATGACACAGCACAGTTTATACACAATGGACAACAATGGGTGTCATTAAACAATACGCAAAAAGTGGCTAATATTGCCGAAATGGATAATTTAATTTTGGCAAAAAGCGGTAATCTTGCCCAAATTGTAGATAACAATAATGGTACAATAACGGAATTTCTTTACTCAGGGCAAGACTGGATACCATTACACAATCGCTATGAAGTAGTTAATTTAACCCAACGTAATCAGCTTTCCGTACAGACAGGAGACTTGGTAAAAGTGTTAGATATTGGACAGGGTAAAACAGAAAGCTTTTTCTATTTCAATAACGAATGGCACAAACGCATACAAGGCGGTTCTGCTGGAACAATTCACCTCACCGCACAAGAAATGACGCTTTCAAATAATAGTGCGATTGCTACTGAAGCGGTTAGCGCGGGCGGTGGCAGTATCCATATTGAAACAGACAAATTATTGTTTCTAAACGATAGCCAACTAACTACTAGCGTACAAGAAGGTACAGGCAATGGCGGTGATTTAACCATTCAAAATCCTACTTTTATCGTTACCAATAATAGTAATATCACCGCTCAAGCTTATGAAGGGCGTGGCGGAAATATTCATATTCGTTCACAGGAATTTATCAAATCACCTAAAAGTTTGGTAAGTGCATCATCAAAATTAGGGTTAGATGGCGAAGTGAATATTAACTCACCAGCAATAAATTTGGATGAATTTTTGGTCGTGTTGCCGGGAGGATTTGTAGAAGCACAATTGAAGCAATGTACTCATGAAGAAATTGAGAATCCCAGTATCTTCAAAGTTGATTTGACTCGTAAGAAAACGATGCCTTTTGAAAGATTTAAAAAGTTGAAATAATGACAAGGATTGCATTTTAGTTCGTAGGAAGTATAGCGTTTTCCGATTGCGTCAGGTACAAGTCCCCTCCTTAATTAAGGCTAATCTTTACCCACAAGTACCCTAAAATTATTTAATCGTATAAATAGTAAGGTTATATAACATCGTAACACCCATGAATTCCAAGCATTACGAGAGGACAAATTTTTGCCAGTTTCCTTTTAGAGTGATATCTCCCTATAACAAAAACCTATTGATTTCAATAAGTTTACCTACTTGTGGGTAAAGATTAGTTAATTAAGGAGGGGATTTAGGGGAGGTTGTACTTTATCCAATCGGGAAACGCTATACTCTGAACGTTCAGCTTTTCGGATTATGAGAATATACTAAAAACGCACGCCAGACCTGACAGATTTTGGAAACCTGTCAGGTCTTAAATCCGAAAACTTGAACGTTCAAAGTATATGTCAGTCCAATCTATGAATTGAGGAAAATTAGCAGGAAGTCAACAAGACATCATTTCACCCGTTTTGATTATTGCCAACGGGTGATGAATTGATATTAAGAAGGGAGGATTTCTTTCAGGTTTTGTTTATCGATTGATGTTATACAAATAGCTTCCAAACTGGAATGCTAAATTCATTTTGCCAACTAGAGTGCAATCCCTTGCAAAATAAATTTAGCACGAAGATATTCACTTTTGGAAGTGCAGTGCGTAACATCAATTAAATTACTCCAATTTAGAATTGGAGCGGATATTCAGCAATCAGTTGAATTTTTTCTTGTAGTCTCTTTACCATCTTTCCGCACCCAGTTTCAATATTTTTCCACTCTCTAGTTGATGAGCTATTTTTTTGACAGCCTTAAATTCCTCAAATTTAGCCTCGCCTGCTGTTTCTTTAAACTCTTTGTAAACAACCAAAAATTGTTTTCTGACAATATCATTGCCATTCAAAATAATATCCTGCTCAACTACGTTTTCTAAGATTATCGCGGCTTCTCGAAGTGTATCGAAGGAATGAAGTTTTTTAAGTGATTGATCTGGTATCAAAGTTAAAACTGTACTGACTTTGGGATTGTAAATTTTTGAAACAAACATCAATTGCTGTGTCCGTGCTAAATAGGGGCTAATCACTTCAAAAGAAAGATAGTGACCACGAGTATGCTTCATCTCTTTAATAAACGCTTGGTATTTATTAAATAATGCCTGAACTTTTTTCAGTTCCTCATCAGTGGATTCGAGAAGTCGTTTGCTCAAAATGGGTTGTATCTGTCTTAAAGAGTGCTTCAGTTGATCGTATTTAGAAAGTAAATCTCTTACTTTTTCAATTTTGACGATGGGTATCGCGTTTTTTTCTTGATGAGAGAGTTCTTTTTGATAATCGTACTCAGAACAATTTCCTCGATAATGCTTCTTTTTTAAGCAGTTATCTTCAAAGTCGGTTTGCCAGTGAGTAATAGAACGGTTTCGGTGTTTCTGCTTTAGTTTCCCAAATATAGCTTCATCCATGGTAAGCCATTGATACAAAATATCTATATGCTTGGTTGCCTGATAGCCTTTTTTAAGTATTGAACGGGCAAGTTTTTGTTTGCCTTGCTGTTCCAAATAAGTCGCACTTTCGATATAGCCTTGAGCAGAAGTATTCCCTGGAATTTCTGGTATGCTTTGTGGTTTTGAATCCTCAACAACACTTTTAGTCTCTGTTTTAACAGAAACATCATTGGTGCTTTGCGGTTTTGAATCCTCAACAACACTTTTAGTCTCTGTTTTAACAGAAATGTCTGCTTGCGATTTTGAATCTTTAGCAATATCTGTCTTGACAGATACTTCGTCTATGGTTTCAGGTGGACTTTGCGGTATTGAATCAACCATACCTTTAACATCGTTTTCAACGGGTTCAACAGAAATCTCATCTGCGATTTCGGGCGTATCTTGTGGTGTTAACTCACTAACATTTTCAACGTTAACAATGGTTAGTGTTTCCTTAGCAGGAAGGTTAATAGCCAAAATCGTCAAAAATAGGCTGATAAACATCATAATTGTTTTCATAAATTTCCTCTTAACTAAATATTGTATATTAAAAACATTTTACATGAGACGAGTCCCATCGAAAAGTTATTTTTATTTTTTAATGAAAAATTTTTCTGATTGTAACAGATTTTGGGGACACTCCCCCCCGTACACGGGTGGAACCAAACATCATTCGACACTTTGCTTTTTCTATTTTGGGACTTCCCCCTGTGTACGGGGGGTTGGGGGGTCGGGTGTCCCCAAAATTCGTTATAATCAGAAATTTTGGTCTGATTTTTTGGGATAATGCTTTTAAAGTTGTGCTTAAAAAGGGTTCTGATAATACAACTTTAACTCCAAATTGAACCATGCCAAAAATTTTAATGAAAATCTCAATTTTTCTTACCTCGCCAGATAAATAAAACGAAAATTCCAGCCAGATTTGGAAACCATATCCAAAGATTATTCCAGGGTATGCCATTGATCGCAAAATCAGAAAAAGGCCAAAATAGTTTTGTTGGGAAATATTGAATAGAATGAAAAGGAAAATCTAAACAAATATGAAAGGGCCATCCTAACATGGCATAAGCAATGTTTTTTTTCCATAAGCCTATGATAACAATTATCGTAAAAGCTGTTATAAAACTATGGGTGAAATTGTATGAAAAAAATACCCATGATGGTATTGAGGCTAAAGGGGGAGGACCAAATACAAAAGTGCCATCAATAATTCTAAAAATGACAAATAAACCAAATGAAACCAAATCAGGAAAAGCACCAAAAAAAATAGCTAACCAAAAATGACCTCGGTAACCAAAAAAACCACCACCCCACAATGCATGACTGAATATATCCATAAAAATGTCCTAAAATAAGTATTATCGCTTCAAACAAATAATTATAGCGGCTCAGAAAAATTTTGTCTGAAACTTTTAAAAATTTAATAATTATTAGAATAATTTTGCGTAAATATTTATATTATTGTTATTATTTAAAAACTTTTAATGTTAAAATATTTTAAAAAATCAAATTTTCAAATTTGTGCTAAAATTTATAGGGTCGAAATGTTATTTTTTTAGAATAGCCAATTTTTGACTTTTGGCTTAGTTTTATCTATATTTTTAGATATATCGTTATTCTGTATATTCTCTAAATTCTGTCGAAAAAACCTGACAGGTTTTGGAAACCTGTAGTTTACCCACACTTTTTGAGAAGATACGTTATTCATTACTTTAATACGCAAAAATTGAGCATCTGGTAGTATATTTGATTTAAGTAAATATTTTTAATTCCAATTTACAATTCTCAATGTTTAAAAAATCTTTATGCGTTATTTATTTTTGATTTTATGGGTAATTTGTTTACCCTGCGTTGCTATAGATTTGCCTGATATCGGTATTTCTGCTAATACCATCATGTCACCAGCGGATGAACAAAAGTTGGGTGAAACTTTTATACGTCAATTACGTCGACAAGTGGAAGTCATTGACGATCTGCAAATTAGTAATTATCTTAACGCATTGGGACATCGCTTAGCCTCATACAGTGATAATCCTGAGCAACGTTTTCGATTTTTTACGATCAAAGAATCTTCTATTAATGCTTTTGCAGTACCAGGAGGTTTTATCGGTGTACATAGTGGTTTGATTTTAAAAACCCAAAGCGAAAGTGAACTTGCCTCAGTACTCTCCCATGAAATTGCTCATGTTACTCAACGTCATATTGCCCGCACTATTGAAGGCTCACAACGTTTTTCTTTACCAGCGATAGCGGCATTAATAGCGGCTGCGGTATTAGCAGGCGCTGCGGGGAGTCCCGAAGTTGGGGAAGCCGCCCTTGCAAGCATACTTGCAGGGAATATACAAATGCAGATTAATTTTACCCGTATCCATGAAAAAGAGGCAGATCGTGTGGGTATGCAAATCCTTGCTAAAGCGGGTTTTAATCCAAATGATATGCCCAATTTTTTTGAACGTTTACAAACTGCAAGCCGCTATTATGAAGATTGGGGAGTACCAGAATTTTTACGCACTCATCCAGTGACAACTGATAGGATTGCTGAGGCGCGTGATCGTGCCGAAAAATATTCCAAAAAACTTAAAAGTGATACACCGCCTTATCATTTGATGAAAGCACAATTAGTAGTATTGGTTGCCGATAATAAACAAAATTTATTAAAACGCCTAAAAAAAATGCTTAAAACGGGTCATTATCGCGATGAAAGTGCTATCCGTTACGCACTCGCTTTAACATTATTAGCCACTCGCCAAACCGATGGCGTACAAACTCAAATTGACTGGCTATTGAAAAATGATAATGATAGAGTTATATATCGTCTATTAAAAGCACGATTAGCATCGTTGCAAAAAAATGACACTAAAGCGATGCAAATCTATAAACAGGCTTTAGAAGTTTATCCAGATGATAATATGCTTGTTCTGGATTATGCTGAAAAATTATTGCAAAATAATGCAGCTCAAAAAGCTAAAGCGGCGTTATTGACAATATCTCCCGCATCCAATCCTAACTATTACCATTTATTGGCAAAAAGTTATCAATTGACAGGTGTAAAGGGGGAGGCACATTTAGCATTAGCAGAAAGTTATTATCTTATGGGTCAAACAGGCATGGCTGTAGAACAACTTAAACTGGCACGCCAAATTAAACAACTGGATTTTTATTTAGCATCACGCATTGAAGCCCGTTATCAAGTATTACAAAAAGAGTTGTTTGAAGAACAGCGTTAGTTAGGAATGTGCATGAAATAATTCTTGCTGTAAATTTTCATGTGATAAATCAATACTATACGTAGAGACGCACGGCCGTGCATCTCTACGTATCACAGGTTTTTTTACAGCAAGAGAATTTTTAAAAGTTTATTTTTGTGATTCCCATTTTTACTATATTATGACTTGAAGGAGAAAAAATTGATGAATATACGACGTAGGGCCTTTTTAAAAGGTATTCTCGCTACAGGCGGTGCAATGGCATTAGGTACAACGCTGTTACCACAGTCTGTTATGGCAGAATGGCCCACTTCGGCTTTTGATGCAGAAACAACGGAAGATGCTTTAAAAGCTTTGTTTGAAAATGGTGCATCGGCAGAAGAAAGTGATAAGGTTATCATTAAGGCAGAGGATAAAGCTGAAAATGGTGCTGTAGTCCCTGTAGAAATCACAGCCAATTTGCCCAAAGTGGAATCCATCACAATTTTCAGTGAAGGCAATCCGATACCTTTAATAGGTCAGTTTACTTTTGGTGAAAATGCAGATGCTTGGGTTAAAACCCGCATTAAAATGGCAGAATCATCCAATGTCGTTGCAATAGTGAAAGCTGACGGCAAACTTTATAAAGCCAGTAAAGCTATTGAAGTGACTTCTGGTGGCTGTGCAGGTTAACAATTTAAAAAGGAGGATAACGAGTGGCAATCCATAAAAAGAGTATTCGTGCTAAAGCTAAGCTCAAAGGTGAAATCACAGAAGTAAAAGCTTTAATAAAGCATCCCATGGAAAGCGGATTTCGCAAAGATAAGGAAACTGGCGATCTGGTTCCTGCTCATTTCATCAAGGAACTGAAATGTGAACACAATGACAAAGTGGTGATGTCAGCCATCTGGAGTGGAGGTATTTCTAAAAATCCTTATTGCGCTTTTAGATTCAAAGGAGCTGCTAAAGGGGATAAAGTAAAAATAAGTTGGGAAGACAACTTGGGTCATACTGATACCCGTGATGCGAAGGTTAAATAATCGCATAAATTGTAAATCGAAGTGGTCGATTTCAAACAAAGAAAACCTCGTCGGTTTCAAAAACCGGTGAGGTTTTTTTTATTGATACTCACTTGGAATCCAAGATTTATCTTGGAAAGGAGTCCAAGATTTATCTTGGAAAATAGGTTATCCCCATGAAAAAACACTTAGGTATTTGTCCCAATGTCGGCAATTGCATCATGGCTGACATTAAAAAGAAAGTGCCTATCACCAGGGATGAAAATTTTTGTCCTGCTTGTGGTAGCGAACTGACAGAAGATAAATCGGCAAATAGTATTTTCAAGAAAATCATACTGATCTTTTTGTTCTTTATTGTTGTTGGCGTATCTTTTTTTATTTGGCAACAATTGATGACTTCTGAGGAAGAAGTTACTGGATATTCTGACATTCAACAATACCCTTTATTACAAACGAACACGAATACTCCTCAACTTGTGCCTGATGAAGTTATTGAGCATTCTTCCAATATTGAACAACCTTTTTCATTACAAACAGGCATAAAAATACCGCCATCAATACCGCCAGAGGCTTGCCTACTTGATAATAAATCTTCTCATAAAAAAAGTAACACCCAGTTGACAATTGCTAAAATCAAGCAAATGTTACCCATGACTTATGTACCAGCTTTAAAACATTTCCCAATTCCTCCTGATCTCAACATATGGATGAAAAAGATAAAACGCATCAGTGAATCTGGATTTTTTATCATGCGTAGAGAAGTCACAGTGGGAGAATTTAAGCGTTATTTCGCAACACTTTCAAAACAACAACAACTTAAATTGAGTGATGATTGGCAAAAAAGTAGAGACGGTAGTCCATTACCTGATAATTATCCAGTAGGTTCTGTTTCTTGGAAGGTGACAAAAGACTACGCTAAATGGCTTTCCAGGGAAACGGGTTGCATTCTCTCATTACCTACTTATTCTCAATGGATATCTGCCACAGTGCAATATGCCCAATCGGATGAAGCCATTACACGACAACATCAACAATCTCAATTTTTGCGTCCCATGAAAAGGCCGCAAGAGCCTGATAAAGTATTAGATTTATTGGGAAATTTGCGTGAATGGTCGTTAGATAATGGGTATTATAATCAAACTTGTCCAGAAGAGGGACATTATCTTTTAGGTGAAGATTATAAAACATGGTTGCAATACATCAATGGTGAACCATATTGTGAAACAATGGCTTTGGATACTGTTGGTTTTCGTTTAGTACGTTTAGATAAACCAGAGTTATAATAGCAAACATCAAACAGCTATTTATTACTTTATCCTTGTTTACATGCAATTCTTCCTTATAGTTATTACAGAGGGAAAAAAACTTGAGCATTACAATTAAAGTAGGTATACCACCTTACCACCTATCAGTTTTTCTAACTCATTGAATATGAAGTACAACGAATTACGGGCCGATAAACGAATATTGTTTGGAATTTCTTTTTATAACTGATTGTATTATATAAAATTTATGAAATATTGATGTTTTTAATTCGTTTATCCACGTAATTCGTTGTTTTTCTAACTCATTGAATATGAAGTACAACGAATTACGTGGATAAACGAATATTGTTTGAAATTTATTAGTCTCAACCAAGGTTAAAACCTCCGCCTTCAGGCGGATAGATTTAT
>JAUCGK010000410.1 GCA_030378085.1 Candidatus Parabeggiatoa sp. HSG14 | reverse complement strand
CGTACACGGGTGGAACCAAACATCATTCGACACTTTGCTTTTTCTATTTTGGGACTTCCCCCTGTGTACGGGGGGTTAGGGGGGTAAAAAGGTAGGTGTCCCCAAAATTCGTTATAATCAGAAAATTCTTTGGGATGACCACTTTAAGGAAAAATTCATGAAAAAATATCAATATATTGTGTTCTTGGCTTTTTTGTTGTTGAGTTTGTTACCTTCTTATGTTTTGAGTTTAGAAAATCACTATTGGAGTAATCAATTTGGATCACGTTCTGCCTTGATGGGAGGGGCTGTGGTAGGAGGTGTGAGGGACACAAGTGCAGGGTATTACAATCCAGGCGCACTTGGTTTTGTCGAACAAGAAAGCTTTGCCATCAATGCTAACGGATATAAAGCCGAATTTGTTGATATAGTAAATGGGGCTGGAACAACCGATCCTGTCAATATCACGTCAATGGATATTAGTAGTGTTCCTTTATTGCTTTCTGGAACCGTTACAATTGCTAACCATTCCTTTGGTTATTCACTTGTTGGCAAAAATCAATCTGCCATGAAAATGTCTGGACGGCATATTGAAATAATAGATGTCCTTGATAGTGAAGCTGATTATATATATCCAACCTCAGAGATCGAGAAATTTGGTGAAGACTATAGTGGTATTGCTTTTGATGGCATTGAAGATTATCGATCACAGTTTATTTATGAAAGCAAGATTAGTGAAATGTGGGGAGGAGTCAGTTGGGCAAATAAAATTGCTCATAACGTATCAATTGGTGTGAGTAGCTTTTTTGCTTTCCGAAGTCAACATTATACACTTATTAAATCGGCGAAAGTGACTAACGAAGGCGTGGAATCAGGTTTCATAGGGAGCGAAGAGAGTTCTTCAAATACTAATTTTTACAATCTTCGTGGATTATTAAAGTTAGGTATCGCAGCAGAATTTTGTCGTTTGAGAGTGGGAGCCGCCCTGACAACACCTAGTCTTAATTTGTTCGGTAAAGGAGATGTTGGTAGAGGGTTTTCAAAATTTAAAGAAGATCAACCGATTGAATTAAATTTAGCAGATGATCATCAAAATGAACTGAATGCAACGTATAAGACACCACTTTCTTTAGCTGTTGGCTTGGAAACGATAATTGCCCAAAATACCCATTTTGCAGCAACTGTTGAATGGTTTACCGAACAAAAACGTTACAATGTTATTACACCAAAGTCCAGAAATTTTATTGTGGGCAACTCACTGGGTTTTATAAACAGTCAAGAAGCCCTCGCCATAGTCGATGAGGCTGATAGTGTTGTGAATTTTGCATTCGCTTTTTCTCATAAATTTACTCATAAAACAACAGGTTATTTAAGCTTTCGCACCGACTTTGAAACACATCCTAATAATAGTGGACAATCTTCAAACTTGGGTATCAATAACTGGGATATTTACCATGCAACTCTTGGTATTACTCGTAAAGGTGAAAGTTCAGAAATAGCTCTAGGTTTAACTTATAGTTTTGGTCATCAGGGTAGCTTTAAACAATTAGCCAATCTCAATCCTGCTGAACGTATTTCAAACAATCCTGATAGTCCAGAATTTGGTAATTTTATTTTAGCACCAGAAAAAGAGACTTCTGTCGATTATCGAGCATTGGGTGTTATTATTGGTTATACACACTATTTTAAATAGTGTTTGAGGTTTAATAAAGCAAAGCTTCGTTTGATCTCATATAAAGCTTTACTTTAAACTCTACTACTACCTTTTTTAGGATTACTGTAACATTAAAGCACAACAAGGCTTTTTACTCAAAGAAGGAATGCGAATTGTGAAGGAACCAAAAAATAATTGTGCATTGAATTGAAGAAAAAATACCTGCATATTGTGATATAATGCATTTTTTATCTAAAACATTGAGAGGGTATTATATTACCAGCTGATGTTACGCAGATAGCTTTCAAACTGGAGTGCAAAATTGAGGACACCCCCCTAACCCCCCATACACAGGGGGAAATCCCAAAATAGAAAAATTAAAGCAAAGTGTCGAATGATGTTTGGTTCCACCCGTGTACTGGGGGTTAGGGGGGTATGGTGTCCCCAAAATCTGTTACAATCAGAAAAAATCTTCCGTAATTGATGTGCGTTTTGCCTTTGAAGTCGTGTGAATACCCTCCATCCATAATGGGTGTGATTGAGGAAACAAAAATAATGAATAAAAAAGAACTTTCGGAAAGCGATATTTGTACTAAATACATAACGCCAGCTATTGAAAAGGCTGGTTGGGATATTCATACTCAAATTCGAGAGGAGTTTTCACTAACAAAGGGTAGAATTATAGTTCGAGGTAAATTACATACCCGTGCCACAAATAAACGAGCTGATTATATCTTATTTTACAAGCCCGGTATTCCTATTGCAGTGATTGAAGCAAAAAGCAATAAATATACTATTGGGAACGGTATGCAACAGGCTCTTGAATATGCGGATATGATTGATGTTCCTTTTATATTTAGTTCCAATGGTGATGGTTTTCTGTTTCATAATAAGTTAGCTCAAGATAACAAGCTAGAATCAGAGCTTTCATTGGATGATTTTCCATCACCGGAAGATTTATGGCAGCAATGGACGCAAAAAAATAATATCGACGCAGAGCAGGAAGCCATTATTACGCAAGATTATTACAGTGATGGAAGTGATAAAACGCCACGCTATTACCAATTTTTAGCCATCAATAAAACTATTGCAGCTATTGCCCAAGGTAAAAATCGAATTCTGTTAGTCATGGCAACCGGTACGGGTAAAACTTTTACTGCTTTTCAAATTATTTGGCGACTTTGGAAATCAAGAACTAAAAAGAGAATATTGTTTTTGGCAGACCGTAATATACTGGTTGACCAAACGATGACCAATGATTTTAAACCCTTTGGTCCGGTGATGACCAAAATTCAAAAGCGGCAAATCAACAAATCTTATGAAATATATCTTTCACTTTATCAGGCAGTAACAGGGTCTGAAGAAGAGCAAAATATATTTAAACAGTTTAGTCCTAATTTCTTTGATTTGGTTGTTATTGATGAATGTCATCGAGGAAGTGCTGCGGAAGATTCTAATTGGAGAAGAATTTTAGAATATTTTTCTGATGCCACTCATATTGGTTTAACAGCAACACCCAAAGAAACAAAAGAGGTATCTAATATTGATTATTTTGGTAAGTCAATTTATACCTATTCATTAAAGCAGGGGATTAATGATGGTTTTTTAGCCCCTTATAAGGTAGTCCGTATTGATATAGATAAAGACCTAACCGGTTGGCGGCCCGATAAGGGAATGGTGGATAAATTTGGAAATGTAATCGAAGACCGTATATACAACCAAAAAGATTATGATCGTTCCTTAGTTTTGGAACAACGGACTGAGCTTGTTGCCAAAAAAATCTCTGAATTTTTAAAGGCAACCAATCGCTATGATAAAACCATTGTATTCTGTGAAAATATTGATCATGCCGAGCGTATGCGGCAGGCTTTGGTGAATGAAAATGCGGATATTGCTAAGGATAACTCTAAGTATGTGATGAGAATTACTGGGGATAATAAAGAAGGTAAAAAAGAATTAGATAATTTTATTTTTCCTGAAGCTAAATATCCAGTGATTGCCACAACTTCTAAATTGATGAGTACCGGTGTGGATGCACAAACCTGTAAACTCATTGTGCTGGATCAAGTGATTCAATCCATGACAGAGTTTAAGCAAATCATTGGTCGAGGCACACGAGTTAATGAGGATTATGGCAAGTTTTATTTCACCATTATTGATTTTAAAAAAGCCACAGAGTTATTTGCTGATCCTGATTTTGATGGAAAACCGGTTCAAATATATGAACCCAAAGGCCCGGATGATTCGCCCATTCCGCCAGATGAGTTAGAAGATGAAACTCAAGAACCCACACATCTTGATAACCCAGAAATTGTACCAGATTTTATCAAAGATGGGCATGGAGCCTATGACACTGATACTGAAAATAAGGTTAAAAAATATTATGTATCTGATGTGGCTGTCAAAGTAGCTGCTGAACGAGTGCAATATTTTGATGTGAATGGCAAATTAGTGACTGAGTCATTAAAGGACTATACTCGCAAATCACTTAATAAAGAGTTTTCCAGTTTGGATGATTTTTTAAAAAAGTGGACTCATAGCGATAAAAAGCAGACGGTGATTGATGAGTTGACTGAGCAGGGTGTTTTTTTTGAGGCTTTGGCGGAAGAAATTGGGAAAGATTTAGACCCTTTTGATATAATTTGTCATGTAGCTTGGGATAAACCTCCGCTAACCAGAAAAGAACGAGCAGAGAATGTTAAGAAAAGAAATTACTTTGAAAAGTATGGTGATAAAGCTAGGGCTGTTTTGAATGCTTTGTTAGATAAATATGCAGATGAAGGAATAACGCATATTGAAGAAACTCAAATACTTACCATAAATCCTTTCAATGAAATTGGAACACCATTGGAAATTATTAAGCAGTTTGGCGGGGTTGAACAATACCAGCAGGCTGTTAATGATTTGGAAGATCAGCTTTATGCAGCATAAAATAGTTTTTTTGTAGGGTGGGTAGAAACGAAGTGGAAACCCACCGATCCGTCAGTTTTTTTGTAGGGTGGGTAGAAACGAAGTGGAAACCCACCGATCCGCCAGTTTTTTTGTAGGGTGGGTAGAAACGAAGTGGAAACCCACCGATCCGCCAAAATGGTGGGTTTCGCTATCGCTCTACCCACCCTACTTTATATAACCATTAGGAAATAAATAAATGGCAATCGGTACTTTGGTAAAAACAATTCAAGATGTTATGAGGAAAGATGTGGGTGTTGATGGAGATGCCCAAAGGATTAGCCAGATGGTTTGGCTGTTATTTTTAAAAATCTTTGATGATAAAGAACAGGAATGGCAGTTTACAATAAAAGGGTATAAATCGCCTTTACCAAGTAAGTTTCAATGGTCTAATTGGGCGGCAAATGCTGAAGGGATTACTGGGGAAGAACTTGTTGATTTTGTGAATAATGAGCTTTTTCCAACTTTAAAAGAATTGGCTATAACTGCCGGAACAAGTCAACAAGGTAAAATTGTGGGGAGTGTGTTTGAGGATGCCTACAACTATATGAAATCAGGGACTTTGCTTAGGCAGGTGATAAATACCATTCAGGTGGATTTGGATTTTAATTCATCAAGTGATCGGCATCTTTTTAATGATATTTATGAAAAAATCTTGGCTGATTTGCAGTCTGCGGGTAATGCGGGAGAATATTATACGCCTCGGGCTGTTACTCAATTTATGGTGGATATTATTAACCCTCAACTAGGTGAAAAGGTTTTGGACCCGGCTTGCGGAACGGGTGGTTTTTTGACTTGTACTATTGGGCATTTGAATAAACAGGTGAAAACAGCGAAGGATAGGGAAAAATTACAAAAGATTATTTTGGGGGTGGAAAAGAAGCCTTTACCGCATCTGTTGGCTATCACTAATATGATGTTGCATGGTATAGACGTTCCCATAAATATTAAGCATGATAATACGTTAAGCCGGCCTTTGAAAGATTATAGTCCTAAAGAACGTGTGGATGTGGTGGTTACTAATCCGCCTTTTGGTGGAGTGGAAGAGGATGGTATTGAAATTAATTTCCCTAAAAAATATCAAACGCGTGAAACGGCTGATTTGTTTATGGCTCTCATTATGTATTTGTTGAAACATGATACTGGTAGGGCTGCGGTGGTTTTGCCGGATGGTTTTTTGTTTGGGGAGGGAGTGAAGACTAATTTGAAAAGAGAGCTTTTGACAGAGTTTAATTTGCATACTATTGTGCGTTTGCCCAAGGGGGTGTTTAGTCCGTACACAAGTATTAATACCAATATTTTGTTTTTGGAGAAAGGGGAAAAGACTAAGCATGTTTGGTTTTTTGAGCATCCTTATCCGCAGGGATATAAATCTTATTCACGTTCTAAACCTTTGACTATTAAGGAGTTTGATTTAGAGAAAAAGTGGTGGAAGAAGCGTAAGGTTAATGAACATGCTTGGAAGGTGTCTGTTAAAGAGATTGAGGCTAGGAATTTTAATCTTGATTTTAAAAATCCGCATGTAGTAAATGTTGATTTAGGTGATCCTGATGATTTGATGAAGGAGTATCAGGGTATTGTTAAAGAGCTAACTGCAACTCGTGGGATTTTGAAAAAGGAATTGATGCTGGCTCTGGGAGAAAAATAATGCAGTTGCTAAAAAAGCATTTTGATGTGGCTTTGGAAAGTCCGGATGGAATTAAGAAGTTGAGGGAATTGATTTTGACGCTTGCGATGCAGGGTAAGTTGGTGAAACAAGACCCAAAGGATCAGCCGGCTAGTGAGCTTTTGAAGGAGATTAAGGCGGAAAAGGAACGGTTGATTAAGGAAGGAAAAATTAAGAAGCAGAAACCTTTGCCGGAGATTAAGTCGGAGGAAGTGCCTTATGATGTTCCTGATGGGTGGGTTTGGACGAGGTTGGGTACAGCCATGAATAAAATTACTGATGGAACTCATAACTCTCCTCCAAATTTTGATAATGGTGATTATTTATATATATCCGCAAAAAATATTAAAGAAAATGGAGTAATGCTTTCTAATGCAACGTATGTTTCTGCTGACGTTCACAACGAAATTTATGCTAGATGCAATCCTCAGTATGGTGACATTTTATATATTAAGGACGGAGCAACAACTGGTATCACGACAATAAATAATTTAGAAGAACCTTTTTCAATGCTTTCTAGTGTTGCTCTTCTTAAATCTTCAAAGAAAATATTTAATAAATTTCTTTTATTTTTATTACGATCACCTTTTTTCTACTCACAAATGAGATCGGAAATGACAGGGGTTGCTATAACAAGGGTAACAATAAAAAAATTAATGGATTCTAAAGTTCCCTTTCCCCCACTACCAGAACAAAAACGCATAGTTGCCAAAATTGATGAATTGATGGCTCTCTGTGATAAGTTGGAAGAGCAGCGAAAGATTCGTGATGAAAAGCGGTTGGCTGTGCATACATCTGCAATGAATCGTTTGTTAAATGCTTCGGGTAAAAGAGAATTTAATGCTTCATGGAAATTTATTACTCGACATTTTGAACCGATTTATTCTGTTAAAGAGAATGTTATAGAATTAAAAAAAGCCATTCTAACTCTTGCCATGCAAGGTAAATTGGTGAAACAAAACCCCAAAGACCAACCAGCAAGTGAGCTTTTGAAGGAGATTAAGGCAGAAAAGGAACGGTTAATTGAAGAAGGGAAAATTAAGAAGCAAAAACCCTTGCCGGAAATTAAGCCAGAGGAAATGCCTTATGAGGTGCCGGAGGGGTGGGTTTGGACGAGGTTGGGGGAGATATTACAATTCATAAATGGAGATAGAGGTAAAAATTACCCATCAAAAGATAAACTTTCTACCAAAGGTATTCCATTTATTAGTGCTGTAAACTTACAAAGTGGCACAGTTTCAAAAGATAATTTACTATGTGTAAATAAAGACCAGTTTAATAAGCTTGGAAGCGGAAAATTAAATAAAAATGATATAGTGTTTTGTATTCGTGGTTCTCTTGGGAAAAGTGCAATATACCCTTTTAATAGTGGAGCTATAGCTTCGTCACTCGTCATATTAAGACAATTTAATTTCAATATAGACACGCTATTATATTTAAATCAATACATTTCATCACAACTATTATTTAATGAAATCAATAAATATGATAATGGCACTGCACAACCTAACTTATCGGCAAACAATTTTATGAATTTTTTATGCCCTATCCCACCATTCCCAGAACAAAAACGCATAGTTGCCAAAATTGACGAATTGATGGCCCTTTGTGATAAACTCGAACAACAAATTGAAATGGGTACTCAAAAACAAACTCAATTATTTGAAGCTATATTGGCAAAGATTTAACAAACAAAGGGCCCAGTTGAGTTAATACCCTGAATTGTGTGTGATGGTTATGTACTTGATGATGGTACAGCCGTTCTAAGTGAACGCGGAGCTGCTGTACTATGATTGTTTTTTGGGCTTGATTTTTTCTATTTCTTGTTTCTTACTTTTTTTGAGCGGAAATTACTGGTTTAAAGAAGCACAATCAAGTGGAATCTCGCTTCGTTGAAATAAGCCTTTAAATATTGATATACTTTTAAAAATCCGAAGTCTTAAAAACTTTGAATGTTTCCGATAAATGAATTGTCAGGGAGTCCAAAGCTTTAGCTTTGGATTTTTTCTTTTACTAAAAGGTCAATAAACATGAGACATTTTCATTCTTACGGACCAGTCGATTGTGAAGATCATTTCTGTGTCAAACGCCAAAAATTGACTAATCAAGGTGTTGAACAATTGATTGGAAAACCCGAAAAAGGCGGTCATTATTTTACCTTATGGGGGCCGCGTCAAACTGGCAAAACCTGGTTGTTGAGACAAATACGCGCCGAAATTTCCAAGCAATATCCCGATTATACCGTCTATAGTTTTTCTCTTGGCACTCTTCGCGGAATGAGCTATATACTTTCGGAAAACTCTGGAAAAATATTGCCTGAAGAACTAGGTGATGTACTTGAAAGGGAATTACCAGAAAATCCAGTGGTTAAAGATTGGAAAACCTTTCAGAGCTTGTTTTCAAAAGAACAAGGATTATGGAAAAAGCCGCTTATTCTTTTAATAGACGAAGTAGATACGACCCCTCCCGCGTTATTAGATTTGTTAATTGGGCGATTTAGAGAAATGTATCTGGATCGGGAGCAGCATTGGCTACATGGGTTAGCACTCATCGGCATCCGTGCGGTGTTAGGGATGGACAGTCAGCGCGGCTCCCCGTTTAATATTCAACGCTCATTACATGTCCCCAATTTGAGCTTTGATGAAGTCAAAACCCTTTATCAACAATATCAAGACGAAAGTACTCAAACGATTGAACCGGCAGTGGTTGAAAGTATTTATGATAGCACTAAGGGACAACCTGGATTAGTTTCATGGTTTGGGGAACTGCTTACCGAAAAGTATAATCAGGATGTGGATCAACCCCTTGACATGAAGGCTTGGAAAACAGTGTTATCTTTAGCTCGTTCTAGAGAACCCAACAATACGCTATTAAATATCATTGCTAAAGCAAAAGAACCTAGCTATCAAATGTTTTTGAGTACCCTTTTTACAACATCAAATGTACCGTTCTTTTTTAATAATTCTCAACACAATTATCTTTATCTGCATGGTATTATTGAACCAACTCTCGAAACCACACCTGATGACGAACAGCAAGACGTTTGTCGTTTTACCTCACCGTTTGTTCAACGATGTCTTTATGATGCGCTAAGTCAGGATATGATTGGGCTGGATATACCGATTCTGGCATTATCCCCATTAGATGATCTCGCGGATGTTTTTGAAAATACCGTGCTGAATTTACCCGCTTTACTTGAACGTTACAAAGATTATTTGGGTCGTCTGAAAGCCAAAGGGCTAAATCCTTGGAAAGAACAACCGCGCCGCAAAACCGATTTCAAACTGGCAGAGGCGGTTGGGCATTTTCATCTTTATACTTGGCTTCAATCGGCGGTGGGTAGGCGTTGTGTCGTCAGTCCTGAATTTCCAACGGGCAACGGCAAAGTGGACCTTCACTTTCGCTGTGGCAACAAACGAGGCATTATTGAAGTCAAAAGTTTTACCACTATTTATCAAGCCAGAGAAGATCGTCATCAAGCCGCAGAATATGCCACAAACTTAGGATTTGATAATGTAACGATGGCCATATTTATCCCGGTTGAAGAAGAAACTGTGCTTGAAAAATTGTCAGAGATTGAAATGATTGACGGTGTACAAGTCACTGTCGTTGCCATTGGATGGGTATGATAAATTGAGGATTTGGGAATGGCTGATAACAAAATGATTAATCAACAAGACACTATCGCTGCTTTAGCGACTCCAGTTGGACGTGGTGGCATTGGCGTTATCCGAATTTCAGGGCCTCGTGTTTCTGACATAGCGCGATCTTTACTGGGGCAACTACCACAACCACGCTATGCCACTTTCAGTCATTTTAATGATAGTCATGGTGAATTACTCGATCAGGGTATTGTTCTCTATTTTCCCGCTCCCCATTCTTTTACTGGCGACGATGTTTTAGAACTACAAGGACATGGTGGCACTGTTGTGATGGATAGATTGCTGAATGCGGTTTTAAATTTAGAAGCTCGTCTTGCCCATCCGGGTGAATTTTCAGAACGCGCTTTTTTAAATGGCAAAATAGATTTAGCACAAGCGGAAGCGATTGCCGATTTAATTGACAGTGCCTCAACTCAGGCAGCGCGTTGTGCATTACGATCTTTACAAGGCGAATTTTCTGATCAAATTCACACACTTGTAGAACAACTCGTATGGCTACGCACTTATATTGAAGCAGGTATTGATTTTGTTGATGAAGAAATTGATTTACTGGCAGATGGTCAAGTCACTGAAAAAATTGAAAAACTTATTCAAGATTTGGAAACAATACTTGATAAAGCACAACAAGGTTTTTTACTCAAAGAAGGAATGCGAATTGTGCTGGTTGGTGAACCAAATGTTGGAAAATCTAGTTTATTAAACTGTTTAGTAGGTAGAGAAACTGCCATAGTGACTCCAATACCGGGAACCACTCGTGATGTAGTGCGTGACCAAATTCAATTGGACGGGATGCCGCTACATATCACAGATACAGCTGGATTACGTGAAACAGACGATCCGGTAGAACAAGAAGGCATTCGTCGTACTAAACTCGCCCTTCAAGAAGCAGATGTGGTGATATTGTTATTGGATGATCGTCATCCTGACGATAATGTTCATGCTCATTTATTGGCAGAAATACATAAGCCACCATTAGTCATTCGCAATAAAATTGATCTGAGTGGACATAATGCAGGTATAAATACGGGAGAAATATTATATCTATCTGCCAAAACGGGAGAAGGTGTTGAAATATTAAAAAACTATTTAAAAGAAAAAATGGGGTTACATAGTAATACCGAAGGTACTTTTATGGCACGTCGCCGCCATCTTGATGCTTTGCAACGTGCCAAAATTGCTTTTACGACAAGCTTAAATCATGCTTCCGCTCAAAACAGTGAACTCGTTGCAGAAGAATTACGCCAAGCACAACAAGTGCTGGGTGAAATCACGGGAGAATTTACCACTGATGATTTGCTTGGACAGATTTTTTCGACATTTTGTATTGGTAAATAGGGGAACTTAACAACAACCAGATGTCACGTTTTTTATATTTTTTATCATCAAAAAGGTAAGCACTGAAATACCATCGCAAAGAAACCAAAAAATAATTGTGCATTGAATTGAAGAACAAATACCAGCATATTGTGATATAATACATTTTTTATCTAAAACATTGAGGGGGTATTATGTTAGCAGAACAAGATTTTAGTAAAATGCAAGACTATATTTGCCAGCAATTGCCACAGTTATTGCGTCATAATCCGGAAATCGCCACAACAATAGAGGGAATACTTGCCCACCAATTTCCACGTCGTGATGAATTTACCCAATTGTTGAATGAAATAAAATTACTTCGTGAAGACACTAATCGGCGTTTTGAGCAGATTGAACAACGTATTGAACAGGTTGAACAACGTATTGAACAAGTTGAACAACGTATTGAACAGGTTGAACAACGTATTGAACAGGTTGAACAACGTATTGAACAGGTTGAACAACGTATCGAACTTCTCCAAGAGGAAGTCAATCAATTGCGTAATGACATGAACAAGCGTTTTGAACTTTTACAGGCAGAAATGAACAAGCGTTTTGAACTTCTGCAGGTAGAAATGAACAAGCGTTTTGAGGAAGAAAAACGCGAGAGGCTTGACATGAAACGTGATTTGACTCAAGTCAAATCCATGGTGAAGCGGATGGATGAAAAAATAACACAGTTTGACGCTTGGTTAAAAGTGGTTACTGGAAATGTTGGCGACAAAAAAGGAAAGGATACCGAACAATTATTTGCATTGGGATTGGGTTATGGTTTAAAAAGAACGGATATCAAACCCGAAACGATTCAATTACGTCAAATATTTAGGGATGAAGAAGGTATTGTGTTTCCAAAAAAAGGTAAATCTATTGAGGTTGATATCTTGGCTGAAAATGGCAATTTTTCTGTTTTTGAAGTCAAAACGACAGCCATAGAAACAGATGTTGTCACCTTTGCCCGAAAAGTTCAGTTAATCCAACATCAAATGCCAGATAAACAAGTCAGTGGTATTTTTATTTCTCCAGAAGCGAGCGAAGAAGTTAAACAGTGTTGTGCGGAATATGATTTGATGTTTGTTGGATAAGATGCTTTTTTAGGGGAGTGACGCGGGAGCATCGTAAGAAATATTCCAACGCGGGAGCGTTGGAACAAGGAAAAGAGAAGTCCATTTGCATTATAACTATTAACAAATATCTCCCCTGGTTTTGAGTTGTCGATATATAGCGTTTCCCGATTGAATAAAGTACAACCTCCCCTAAATCCCCTCCTTAAATTGACTAATCTTTACCCACAAGTACCCTAAAATTATTTAATCGTATAAATAGTAAGGTTATAGAGAGTCGTAACACCCATGAAATCCAAGCACAAGGACAAATTTTTGCCAGTTTCCTTTTAGAGTGATATCTCCCTATAACAAAAATCTATTGATTTCAATAAGTTTACCTACTTGTGGGTAAAGATTAGCCCGTACATAGGGGGAAGTCCCAAAATAGAAAAATTAAAGCAAAGTGTCGAATGATGTTTGGTTCCACCCGTGTACGGGGGGTTAGGGGGGTGTCCTGTCGAAAAACATGCTTTTTAAAGAATTTCAACATCTGCTTTTTTGGCTCAGATAAAATTCACACAATCCGTTTGAAAAACTGGAAATTGGTATTTATACAATATCCAAAAACCGGAATTTATTTATGCTTCAAATAGTTATATTTCGACAGCCTAGGGGTGTCCCCAAAATCTGTTACAATCAGAAATTTTCCCTAGAAAACTGTGATTAATTTTCCACAAATGCGCCATTTTTTCTAAACATTACCTTGATGTCCTTTTAATGTTTTTAGAGCTTTTCCTGATTGGTTTTCCCATAAACGAGCGGTGTCATCATCAGATGCGGTAATAATATACTGACTATCAGGACTAAAGAAAGCAGAAAAAACATTTTCAGTATGTCGCATTACCAAGCGTTCACTTAATTTTAAAACGGCTTTATAGAGTTGATCTTGTGCTTCAAAGAGCGGATATTGATACCATGCTTCTAAAGCTAATAAGATTCCTTGATTTGCATCGCCTTTTTCTATAGAATTTGGAGAAGATACAAAAAATCTTCTCATTCACTTAAAACAACGTGTCCACAACGTTTTATTCCAACGCCAAAAGAATAGTCTCAAAATCACACTCATATTCGCCAGGAAATATTTCTTCACAATAGTCCTCTGGAATAGGTTCTATAAACGGATCGAATATCAGCACTTGATGAATTTTTTCTTGCTCTCTGCGAGTTCTCGCTTCTTTGGATTCTAATGGCACAGTATATCTTAATGTGCCGTCTTCATTAACAATGATACTGGATATTTTTTCATCTTCAATCACTTCTTCAGCTTCAACTTTAAAATTAGGCACAATAAGATAAGGGTTGCCTTGATATATTGCTTTAAAAGTACCATTAGCATTAAAAACAATCGACTCAACCCCTTCAAATTTTAAACCTTCCTTAATAAAAATATCGGGAGATAACAAAGTAGGTTTGATAGTTTGAGATGTACCATTTTCATAAACGACTTTTGCGGTTTGTGAGCCTTCATTAGTATTGGGAAAATGAATACCTGGTTGCATTGATTCAGGCGCATTGTCAAAATCACATACTATTTCGCCGAGTGTAATTTCAACGCATAAATCTTCTGGTGCAAGCTCAATAAGCGGTTCAAATATAACCACTTGACGAGCAGTACCCCGACGACGCACAGTGATTTCATAACTAAGTAAAACATCACCTCGTTTGCCTATACTTACTTGCCCATCCCCTAATAATTTTGAGAGTGCTATTGGGTCTTGAGGGGATGGAATCACACGATATTGCTGCTGTTCAGGTGTGGTTATTACATAAAATCCACCTTCCGTTACTGACAGTCCAATTGGAATTTCTTTTCCATCAACTTGAATGATATTATCCACATCAGGAATAAAAGAGTATTTTTTACCCGCCGAATCTCCCGTACCTACAACGTTTAAAATCCCTGTGTCATCTTGTGATAGAACAAAATCGGCTAAGTTTTCTGCGGCAAGGGAATGGTTCATGCCTTCTTGCACGTTAGAACCTTTACCCCCTATTCCAAAACCAGTATCAAGATCAGGCATTTTGGGTAAAACAACCTGTTCAGACAAATCTGATGAACGTTTAAAATTTCTTAATGCCAGTTTAGCACCCACAGGTGCGGTTAATGCGCCCGTTTCAGGGTTAATTGTCCAATCAGCTGGCAACAGTCCCATGACATCAGTGTTTTTAACTTTTTCTATGTCTAAATTGTTGAATATTTTAGACATATTTTGAGTGGGTTGTAATTTAAAAGAAGCCGGATTTAAAGCGGCTAAATGTTCTGGTGTAAATTGATTCAGTATATTTGTTGGCAAGCCGCCCATATTTTCAGAAGTTAAACCACCTAAAGATTCTAAGGGCAATTGCTCAAATTGTTCAATGCTTAATCCATCCAAAGCTTCAGGTGTGAATTGTGCCATTTGCTCAGCATCCATTGCACCAACAGCTTCCATTGGAATTTGTTCAACTTCTTCAGCATCAAACGTATTAAAAACAGCAGGCTCTAGCCTTTCTATTTGTTCTGCATCTAATTCAGCAATTTTTTCAGAATCAAGCCCAAAATCTTCCATTGTTGGATTGTTAATATCCACTGATTGTTTTACACCATCACCCAATATGACATCTTCTGGTAATTGTACTGTGGGACTTAAACGAACATTGGATAATATGGTATTCGGTGCAATTTCGACTGCACCAATTTGAGCGGGATGTTCTGGATCGCTTGTAATCTCACCGCTGAGTTTTCCACCTATAAGAACTGTATCGGCAACAAGTTCAATATCTTGAAGAGTGCTATCAGATGCGCCTTTAATAATTCCGCCTATTTTTCCACCAGAAAGCTTTGTTCCAGTGGCTAATTGCACATTTTCAATAATGCCACCTACTTCACTATTATTAGTAATCGTACCTGCTAAAGTACCACCCGTTATAGAAGCACCGACTAATTCGGTATCCGCTATCATCCCTTCATTGACAATATAGCCGGTTAATTTACCGCCAATTAACGTTTTTTTGATGGTTGAGTTGGAAACTAAACCATAATTTTCTACTCTGCCTTCAAAAATTAAATGAGAAACACTACCTGTTATTGTTATCACTACATCATAAGGAATTGTTTGTTTGTGACCATTATAAACAATATCAATTGGCGATTTAGGGAGGGATGATAATAGTGGTGATTCAAGTGTAACAGATTGAAATGGCAATGATTCAGGAGGAACCTCTTCATCTGTGATTGTGAGTAATGCGGTATCAATACCTAAAACAGCATCTTCAGCTATCGTTAAATTACTAAGATTCAATTGCAGACTTGATCCAATTGTGGCATTTTCAGAAAGTGGAATGGTAAAGGTTTTATCGCCTCGCTCCCCTTCTCCCCAACTTAAGGAGCCACTGACTGGTTGAAAATCTTGCCCTGTGATTGCTGTATTACCAATAGTGCTGTAATCAACAGAAAATGAACCAATTAAACCATTACGATGAACGGTAATCGTGGCTAATCCTGCTTTTCGAGATGCGCTATAACTTTTAGAAATAAAACTAATGACATTACCTACATCATCATTAAAACTAAGCCCACCTGGATCAACGATGTATCCATCTACTCCAGTATCGTCGCCCAATTCGCCGTCTCTCAATGTAAATTGAGCAGTCGCAACAGATTGTCCATTTATATTTGCAGTTCCAAAAGAAACATTTGGCAGCGTATACCAAGCAACTGTCCTTAAATCTCCAGGAACAGTTGGCCCATATTTTGTAAAATTCTTCGCTTGGCGTATTCCATGAAAATACAAGGTAATATGGGCTTGTTGACAATGCAGTTTGTAATACATAAGCCCTTGAGGGAAGTGATATCCCTTATGCGAAATCGCTTGGGTATTTGGTGTTTCAGCACGGGTACTATCAACACGGCAATCTGAGTTCACTGCTAAAGTAATATATTTACCGGTTATAGCATCGGGGATAGTGATGACATTGGCTTGTTGGCTGTCTATACCATCGCCATTTCCATCATAAACAATCGAATTACTTGCTAGGACACAAGTGCTATTCCACAATAACCCAATAGATAACAACATGTGATTGGTTTTTAACATGATGATATACCTCCTTTTAATAATTATCGTGTTTTTAACTTGACAATGATCGAGGCAAAAGTTTGCGGAGCAAACTTTTCTGATTATAACGAATTTTGGGGACACTCCCCTTTTTACCCCCCTAACCCCCCGTACACAGGGGGAAGTCCCAAAATAGAAAAATTAAAGCAAAGTGTCGAATGATGTTTGGTTCCACCCGTGTACGGGGGGTTAGGGGGGTGTCCCCAAAATCTGTTACAATCAGAAACTTTTGTCTCGCTCACATTTCAATTAGGGCATAAATCTCGTTTTTTCCAAAATAAATTTTGGACTCCGTTAGGGCATAAATCTCGTTTTTTCCAAAATAAATTTTGGACTCCAAGAATAGCGTTATTACGGAGTCCAAAATTTATTTTGGATGTCATCTGATATTG
The DNA here is from genome assembly GCA_030378085.1 of Candidatus Parabeggiatoa sp. HSG14. GTDB lineage: Bacteria > Pseudomonadota > Gammaproteobacteria > Beggiatoales > Beggiatoaceae > Parabeggiatoa. The sequence goes on along the minus strand of JAUCGK010000410.1, from coordinate 3,984 downwards.
CCAAGTTAATAACTTTTAAGTTTCATCCAATAAAGATGACGTTTTAGACAATAGCCAAAATTTTCTTTTATCCGATATCAAATGACCTTCCTTTCTCAAGGCTTGAAGATTCTTTTTTATCTTGTTCTTTTTTTGTGTTTTAGTCAATATATCTGGCAATTTATCAAATAGCGTTTTTTCAAAATCACTCAGATTTCCTTTCCCAAACTTTTTCAAGTAATCCACAATCATTTTTTTGCACTCATCATCGTCAATAGCTCTTGGCGATATATACAGGCGAGTATTTTCTCCTTCTATTAATTTACGTTGTCGCAATAATTTAAGTTCTTCAGACGACAGTGGTTCCTGTTTTTGCACTTTATCCAACAGAATGATTTCAGATAATGATAGAAAAGGTAATTGGGCAAGCACCTTCGTATATTCCAGATCGAGTATTTTTCCAGTAATTTTCATCAAAACCAGGTTGTCTTCAAAATTATAATCAGGCATGGGAAATAGTTTTTCACGCTGAAGAGTGAAGATTCTTTTGATGCCGCCACCTATATTAGTATTAGTCATATTTAGCGTTGCCATAGCTTGAGCTAAAAACGGGTTTTTAGGCATTTTTTGCGGAACATCCGATTCAATGACGTTCAAAATATCTTTAGGAATAAAGGAGCCAACATTAATAAAAATCAATTCTCCGTCTTCTTTTTCATGGACATTGATTTGGTCAGCCAAGGTGTAATCTTGATGAGCAATACAATTATGTAATGCCTCTCTAATAACATAAGGATCATACTGTTCAACTTCTTCAGGAAAAAATGAACCCAAAGAATCATTCATGTTGCGGTATTTCAAATTTCTGATCTTGGCGCAAATCTCATCGATAGAAAGGATAAAAGGACAGTTAAAATGCTGGAAATCTTTTTTCACATTATCTTTATCTTTTAGTATCCAGGCAATTTTCGCAATAGATGGACTGATAAAATGTTCAGATTCAGATTTGCCAAGAAGAATAATAGCGGCGCGGGTTATTTTTCCTTCTATAGTTAGCTTCACTTTGTTTAAAAAGGTGATATCATCCCATTGATTAATTTCATGGGACAAAGTAGGATTTTTCTTTCGGTATAAATTTCTTGCACGAAGAATTGCCTCTGAAGACAAATCATTAACAGTCGCACCTTCACAAATATTGGCACTCCAATCATTTGTTAACTGACTGCGAATACGTTTAAGTTCGTCTCTACTCAAAGTCTCAAGAAATTCGCCATTTCGTTTGTAATAAGAACCTTTCCAAGCAATTGGTATTCCCCTGGGAGCAGGAGGTATGTTAAAGAGGTATACCTTTTTTTTTCCTCTTCCCTTTTCATCAGGATAATTGAGTTCATAACTCTTTCTAAATGTCAGGCCATTAGTCTGTGCTGCAATTTCCGACTTTAAACGTTGTAAATTCCCAGGTTGAAGACGATACGGCGTACTGGCTTTTGATTTATCAAAATATTTCAAGGCAACCATCAGCCAAGCTTCATTTTGATTCAATAAATTAGCCTCATTACTTAAGGCACTGAAATATTTGCCCAGCTTTGAAAAATCGTATTGGTTTTTAGCTTCTTTAAACTCCACCACTTCATTTTCAGATGAGGCGCAAAGCTGACTCAGTAAATCAAATAATTTCTGTTCATCCATAGTGTAATTATTAATCATCAGTTAAAAGATATTCAAAAAATAAATTATCCCATTACAATGAAAATTTTTTCGGATGTTCATAAAAATAATTTCTCGTTCTAAACCTGTCAGGTTTTTAAAACCTGGCAGGTTTTGTGAAGTTATTTACCTAACAAACTATATATCACTTTATTTGAGATGTCTTCCCCTTTCTATTCCTTGCTTTACCAACTGTGCTGGATAATATCTTGTTATTTTAGTCACCCATTGATACGCTTCAAATCTCCATGCCCATTTTTCTTGATTTGTCAGCCAAGCAGCTAACAAGGTTTTTTTAGAGGATGTAGGCATAAACACACAAGTTAATCCTCTTATACCCTCACCTTTAATTTCTTCACCACGCCCAGTGTTACAAGCTGATAAAAATACTAAATCTGCATTCATTTGAAAACCAAACACATCCGCCATTGTCAGATAGCCATCAGTGTCAAAGTTGGATAGCATGATAGCAGATTGGTTAATATAGGGACACCCCCCTAACCCCCCGTACACGGGTGGAACCAAACATCATTCGACACTTTGCTTTAATTTTTCTATTTTGGGACTTCCCCCTGTGTACGGGGGGTTAGGGGGTAAAAAGGTAGGTGTCCCCAAAATTCGTTATAATCAGAAATATTTCTTGTTCCCTATCATCCTGTTTCAATGTCGCCTCAAGTGCCGTAATCGTAAACATCTAACCCGTTTGCACAAACTGAGGATGCACAGTAACACCGGTTTTGACATCCATATAATCTTTTTCAAATTTCTGACGATTTTTGTCGTCTACCACTTCAACAAATAATACTAATCCTATTTCAGTCAAACCCAATTGTTTTCCATATTTAGCGGCTTGAATGAGTGCTTTATGATATTCCCGTTGATTGGCAAAGCTCTTTAACTCTAATCCAAACAATTGCCCCGCATGACGTATTAATAAATCAATTTGACCATTACCAGTTGGAAATTCTGGCTGAACTTGTGCATCATAGCTATCAAGAAAACTCGCCAGATAGGAATAAAGATGAAATTGAAATACCGCTTCAAATACACGTAAATCATTCTTACGACGTGGAGCATTTTTTAATACTTGTTCTCGATTAGCTTGCAAATGCTGTTCATATCTCAGCAATAGCCCACGAAGGTTGAGACTGTCTTCAGTAATGGTATCCGATAAATCTTCAAACGGATCATATAGTCCGTCTAGTTCTTGAAATAATTCTCTGGCAAAATAGCTGAACAATTGCTTCTGCACATACGGGCAAGAAAATTTGAGATAATTTTCTTCTACTGTGACTTGTTCGACATCGATGACTCCATTCATATAAAGGAAAGTGATGATAGGATCAAGGTAGGTAAATTTAAGTTTCTTTTTGGTTTGGAACAATTCCAAAACAAATGATTTGTAAGGTTCTTGTTTTGCCTTGCTAACGAGATTCAGAATGTTGTTATTGGGCAATAAATTAAGTGCTGCTCCGAAAACACCTTCAAAATTATCCATAATAATTAGTTGGTTAATAGCTTGATTGTATGTTTCCGTCAACAATTCTCCAAACCAACAAGTCAGCCCAGGTTGCCCCTGAAATTCATACCAAATTCGCTCCACTACTTCGGGTTGAATTGGTTGCCCACTTTCTTGTTGATAGCAGTTAAATAGGTAAGCCACTTCATCATGAGTCAAATTAGGAATATGGACACCACGCTGAACATTGAAGGGTGAACCCTTGACATTTTCCACGCCTAAAACAGCACGTACTCCAATTAAAGCCATGCTATGCAATAAGTAATCTTTCTCAGCCGTGGGTTTGTCAGTTTGGTTTCGACGACGGTGGTAAATATTGCGAAAAGCACCGACTAACCCTGCAATGACGGCAGGTTCAAGCGCATCAAACTCATCTAAAATTAAAATCAAAGGTTTACCGAGAATTCCTTGCTTAAATAAAAGGTGAAAATCTCCTAATGTGTTTATCGTTAAATTCTTTAAGTTCAAAATTTCTATCAATTCCTGAGCAATCAGTTGAACTACCCGATTAACATCAGTCTCATTACAAAGATGTTGCAAAGGGAGGATAACTGTCTCAAATTGCGTGTCTTGTTTAAGTGTTGAGAATACTTCTTGCATAATCCATGTTTTACCGGTTTGGCGAGGTGCCCATACGGTAATGTAATGCCCTCCTTTGTCAGGATTATCGCCTTTTAATTGTTGAACAGCGTTATCTATCAATCCTTGACGAGGGACATAGTAATGTAATTCCTGCTCAATTGGACCATAAGATGAAAATTTTCGCATAATTCAGTTAC
>JAUCGK010000064.1 GCA_030378085.1 Candidatus Parabeggiatoa sp. HSG14 | reverse complement strand
TAATAGATCAATTCCTGTACATGATAAGTTTTTCCTAATTTTAGAATATGTACGGCAAAATCTTCAATAACATCTACTTCAACCGCTTTATTTATATTTTTCCACATAGGTATTGTATCGGTTTTCAGTATATTGATCAATTCAGGGTGCTTAATTGGTTGTTTGAAATTTCTTGTTATAGGCACTATTTTTTTTATGTGTCTTAAGTGAGAGGGCAATTCATCGAAAAGAACTTGTGGTGTATAAGTAAAATTAGCAAAAGAAACATTTACATCTTGTAGAGTTATTTTAAAAATACTCCCAACATCCACTTGGCTCGTGACTGAAATAAAACCATTCATCATTTCTACTAGCCGTTTAGTAATTGCTAATCCTAATCCAGTGCCACCATATTTTCTAGTACTTTGACCATCTTGTTGCCTAAAGGATTCAAAAATCACCTCTTGTTGATTATCGGGAATTCCAATACCAGTATCTTCTATGGAAATGATTAAATTAACTTTACTGTGATTACTTACAGTATAGACTTTTTTTGCTGACAATTTAATATATCCTTTTTCGGTAAATTTGACTGCATTACCAATAAGATTTAATAATACCTGGCGCAACCGAATTTCATCCAATACTAACAAAGAGGGTAAATCTTTATCAATATCAACAATTAAATTGATTCTTTTCTCAACTATTTTGGTTGCAAAAATTTGCTTTAATTCATTAAAAATAATATAAGGACTAACTGCTTCATATTGAATATCTAGTCGCCCAACTTCAATTTTAGAAAGATCAAGTATGTCATTAATTAATGTCATCAAACTTGTTCCAGCCGTTTTAATAACTTGAAGATATCTTTGTTGTTTTTTATCTATTATCAGTGGAGACAAAAGTTCACAAGAACCAATCACTGCATTCATGGGCGTGCGTATTTCATGGCTCATGTTAGCGATAAATTCACTTTTAGCACGATTAGCAGATTCAGCAGAATTAACAGCTTGTGTTAATGCTTGTTCAGCCCGTTTTTGTTCAGTAATATCTAACACTTGAATTAAATAACCACTAGATGTTTGATTTTTTTGTGGATTTAATGGTGTTATTAATACATTAAGATAAATAATACCTGATTTTGAGGTTTGATATAATTTTCTTTTCTTCACTTTTTCAAAATTAAAAGGTGTTTCGTATTTCACTTTTTTGCCCTTGCAGACTTTTTCTTTAACTTCTTTTTGTAAATTATAATTTCTAAATAGCTTAAAACCTTTTACTTGAGTAACATGAGATATACCGAAAATATCTAAACAAGATTGATTCATATTGACTAATTGACCATTAGCATCATAAAGTCCAATACCAATAGGTGATTCTGCATAAATAGTTCTAAACTTTTCCTCGCTCTCACGTAATACAGCATCAATTTGTCGTTTTCGTGCAGTAATATCGTGGAAGACTTCAAGTTTAGAAATACTACCATCTGCATTTTTTATAGAGGTATCAAATAACTCATAATATTTATCATTTTTAAAAGAATACCACTCCCAACTTACTGATTTACCTGAAAAAATATCTACATTTTTACACCAAGTGCAGGCTTCTGTTCTATCATGAAAATAGGTGTAACATTTCCGCCCATTAATATGACCAAACTCCTTTTGAATGACTGGGTTAATATATTCAATATCATACTGTTGATTGACAATATAGACACCATCTGTCATGGTGTTCAAAATATTCATCAATTTATCATGTTCTTTTTTGAGTGCTTCCTCAACTTGCTTACGATCAGTAATGTCCAATGAAGTACCTACCATGCCAATAACAGCACCAGAGGCATTTCGATAAGGTACTTTCGTTGTCAATGCCCAAGCTGTTTGTCCTTCAGGATTTGTGTAGGACTCTTCAAGGTTATAAATAGGTTCACCAGAATCCATAATTCGCTTATCATATTGTTGATATAATTGGGCATCTTGTTTTGGAAAAAAATCGTAATCTGTTTTCCCAGAAAATTCATTCACCTCTATTCCTAACATGTCTGCAAGTGCTTTATTTGCAGCAATGTAATTTAATTGACGATCTTTTAAATAGACGAAAGCGGGTATGGAAGACAAAAGTGCTGTTTGACGTTCAGAATGCTCTCTTAGTGCTTCTTCTGCTTGTTTTCGCTTGCTAATATCTTCAATCATTCCAAGGAAATAAATAGAATTACCATTTTCATCATGAATAAAAGAAACGGTTAAATTTCCCCAGATTAATTTTCCATTTTTTTGTAAATAGCGTTTTTCTATCTGGTAAGAGGGTATTTCGCCATTCAATGCTTGTTTCATTAATTCTTTATTTTTGGATATATCCTCTGGATATGTAATTTCATCAATTGTAGCACCGACAAGTTCTTCAGGTTTTGTGTAACCCAACATTTGGCAAAAGGCATTATTAACAGTAATAATTTTCTGATCAATCTGAGCGATGGCCATGCCAAGTGGACCTTCTTCAAAAATTTTACGAAACCGTTCTTCACTTTCTCGCAATGCTTCTTCAGTCTGCTTGCGTTGAGTAATATCTTCATGCACAGAAACCCAAACTGTTCCATAACGAGAATGTTCAAAAGTTGACACGTTGGCATGACTCCAGAAAATAGTGTCATCCTTTTTAATATTTCTGATTTCACCTGTCCATTTTCCCGTTTTTTTTAAACATTCAATGATTTCAATCGCTTTTTCTTCAAGATTTTTATCGCCAGATGCATTGATGGTACTCACATGGCATCCAATCATTTCATTAGGTTCATAACCAAATATTTTTTCAAATATGGGATTTGTATAAACAATGATACCGTCATTTGTGCGAGTTAAAGAAACACCTTCAGCGATATGCTCTAAAATTTCTGTGTGAAGACGTAACTGTTCTTCACCCTTTTTGCGTTCAGTAATATCAGCAGAAATATTACCCACTGCATAAATTTTATTTTGATAATTAAAAATTGGAAATTTGATCGACAAATAGGTATTTAAACTATCAGCATCAGGCAATTTTTCCTCTCGTACAACAGATTTTTCTGTTTTCAATACTTGTAAATCGTCTCCTTGCAACTCTTTAGTAAAACTTTTTGAAACAACTTTCTTATAAGTCGATCTATCGGTTTTATGAGAAGTAGAAGAATACAAATTTTGATACTGTCTATTAGTCAGCAAACAATAACCTTCAACATCTTTCATATAAATTGCAAGTGGTGCATGATCCAAAATTGCCTGCAAACGTGCTTCACTTTCTGTCATCCTGATAACGATTGGTTTTACCATCCAAATAAATGCAAAAAAACCAGCCACTATAATTAAACAGGTAATTACCATTGCAATAAATCCGGTACGGATAAAGGGAGTACGAATTTCGGCAAGATCAATTTTGGCAACAATACCCATATTGAGAACTTCTACTGGTTCGTAAGCAGCCAGTACAAAAACACCTCTATAATCCAAACCAACAATGGTACCAGATTTTCCTTGAAGAGCTAAACGCATAGGTTCTGCTAAGTGAGAATTAAATGGGATAGGATGCGAGTTTTCTAGATCAAAATGGCGATGCCTTAAAAAAAATACAATTTGATTATTTTCATGTCGTGCTAAGGTAAATTCACCTGTTTCGCCAAAACCTTTGTAATGTTTATGTGCCTCGACAATTTGACTTAGAGTAGCAGTGAATGCGTCACCATTTTCATTTTTACTATATTTTGTATCAAAACGAGCGACAGCCTCAATGAGTCGTGCTTGACTTTGCGCTGTCTCTACCAGGCGTTCTTGTTGTTCTTTAAAAGCCGTTTTATAAAGCAAGCCAGCAATAATAGATGAAAGCAAAAGGGCAGATAACGCAAGAATGATAGATGAGAATACAATGATTCTTTTATGATATATCTGTTTGTTTGAGGATTGCATTTTGATATTATTTTTTAGACTATAAGAAAATGGAAATATCCAGATTGGAAAATATTCTTTAATCCGCATTGATTAAGGTGGAAAATTTATTCCTTTATGATTCCCTTTTGGTAAATATCTTTTTGGTAAATATCAATGGTTAGAGGGGATTTATTGCTCTGTTTTTTTTGGAAGACGTATATAAAATCGACTTCCTTTTCCTAGCTCACTTTCAATCCCTATTGAACCCCTATTTTTTTCGATAAACTCTTTGCATAAAATTAAACCTAAACCTGTCCCTTCTTCTTTAGCAGTACCCCGAGTAGTATGTGGCACATCTATTTGAAACAGCTTGTTAACGTCTGTTGATTTTATACCAATCCCTGTATCTGATACCGAAATTTCTACAAAATTATCTTCTTCTTTAGTTCCTATTTCCACCTTTCCAAAAGGCTTTGTAAATTTAATCGCATTTGAAAGTAAGTTTCTAATAACAGTGGCAAGCGTATGTTCGTCTGCAAAAATTGATGTGATCTCAACTGAGGAAAATACAGTAATATTTTTAGCTTTTGCCTGACTCTCTAAGAGTTTAATATTCATGTCAACAAGAAATTTCAAATTCAATTTGCCAGGGTTAATCTGTATCCTTCCAGTTTGCGATCTTGACCATTCTAGCAAGTTTTCTAATAAATTATAGGCTTGTTTTGATGATTGTTGAACCAGTTTGGTTAATTCATTTTTTTCGTTTTCATCTTGTTCTTTAGCTAATATTTTCGATAAATCAACTAACGCGCTTAATGGATTCATCAAGTCGTGTGTGATGATAGAAAAAAATTTGTCTTTTGCAGCAAGGGCTTGTCTAAGTTCTTCTTTAGCTGACTTGAGTTCAAGATGTGTATTAACGCGAGTCATTAACTCTTTTGTATTAAAAGGTTTAGTGACATAATCAACTGCTCCCTGTTCTAATCCTTTGATAATATCCTCTTTTTCTGTTTTAGCCGTTAGAAAAATAACTGGAATGTCTTTGGTTGTCGGATATTGCTTTAATTTTTCACAGACTTCAAAACCATTCATCTCAGGCATCATAATATCCAATAAAATGAGATCGGGTAATTTCTTTTTGGCGGAATTCAGGCCTTTAACACCATTTTTGGCAAAGGCAGGACTTAGACCATTTTCTTTTAATATGTTCCCTAACACCCTTAGATTTTGTGAATTATCATCCACAATTAAAACCACTTTCTTGTTACCCATTTGATATCCTTTTTAAATTAATTTTTCAGTTCAATTCTTTTTTTGTTAATTGGTAAATTGTCAAAAATAATTATAGATGTTCAGAAAAATAATTTCCGGTTCCTGGCAGGTTTTGTGAAGTTATTTACCTGAACAACTATAATATAGCAGAAGTTTTTATACCCCCTGAAAATATTCCCTGTATTGGTATTTGCAAAAAAGGAAGAAGGTAAAAGGGAGGGATTTCCCACCTTAAAAAATGGGATTTAGGAGGATTTATATAGTGGTCCCTTTTTCCCTAATCCTTTCACAATATTAGGAAACTCTGATAATGCTTGCTCAATACCTTCTATGTCAAAATCCTGAGTTAATTCACGTAAATTTTTAGCATAGTCGACTAAACTCAAAGCATGATGTTTCTCCCCTAATTTTGTGATCTGTTCTGAGAAATCATCAATAGCTTCAATTTCTATCATATCATTTATGTCCTGCCACACAGGTAGCATTTTTTCTTTCAGTGCTTTGTGCAGTTCAGAAAGTTCAATAATATTTTCAGTGAGTAATGTTTCTACAGGGTTCTCCTCAGCTTTTATCACAGGTTTAGCAATCTTGTGCTTTAAATAATAAGCTAATTCATTAAAAAGCTCATGCGTGTCAATGGGTTTTGATAAATATCCATTAAAACCATAAGTTTTTATTTCCGATTTATCGTCCCATGAAACAGAAGCTGTCAAAGCAATAACAGGAATATTTTGGGTAATCGCTTTTTCTTTTAATTGTTTAATGGCTTTGTAACCATCTATAACAGGCATCCTAATATCCATTAATATAAGATCAGGATGATATTTTTCTGCAAACAATAAAGCTTTTTGTCCATTTTCGGCTTCTATAACTTCTAAATTTACTTGAGATAACCATTCTCTAATGAGATCACGGTTAGATTTAATATCGTCTGCAACTAGTACTTGTGCTGGTTCAAAAGAAATATTTTTTAAATCAAAGATTTTTTCTGATGTAGTAACAGGCTTAGTGGTGGAAGTACGAACCTTTCGTAGAATGATTTCAAAAATACTCCCTTTACCCACCGTGCTTTTGACCGAAATTTGACCATCCATCATTTCTATCAATCGTTTAGTAATGGCTAATCCCAGTCCAGTACCACCATATTGTCGGATACTTTGCCCCTCTTGTTGTCGGAAGGATTCAAAAATAATTTCTTGTTGGTTTTCTGGAATACCAATGCCAGTATCCGTCACCGAAATAATTAAATCGACTGTATTGCAATCGTCTATTTTAGGGATTTTCTGTGCCGATAATTTAATATAACCTTTTTCAGTAAATTTGATGGCATTACCAACCAAATTGAGCAATACTTGCCGCAATCGCATTTCATCCAGTAACAGAGCCAATGGTAATTCTTTATCAATATCTATAATAAATTCTAAATTTTGTTCAGTTATCTTAAGCGTAAAAATTTGCTGTAACTCATTGAAAATGATCTGAGGATTGACTGTTTCATACTGAATATCTAACCGCCCAGCTTCAATTTTAGACAAATCAAGAATATCATTAATCAAAGTCAATAGACTTTTCCCAGCCGTTTTTATAGAACTTAAATAACTTTTGTGTTTTTTGTCCGTGATTAATGAGGATAATAACTCACTAAAACCCATAATCGCATTCATAGGGGTACGTATTTCATGACTCATGTTGGCTAAAAACTCACTTTTAGCGCGGTTTGCAGATTCAGCGACTTCTTTAGCTTTGTGCAAAGCGGATACGGTTTTTTGATGTGCTATCAATTCTTGTTGTAATGCAGCTTCAATTCGTTGACGTTCAATCAATTGAAGACGTAACTCATTTCTTTCTTGACGTAAAATTTGTTCTAAATAAGTTGACTCAGTGACATCTATTGTGGTAGCCAATAAAGTGGCATCTACATAGTTACATGATTCAATTTGTAATTCAAAATAGAAATCCTGTTCATTAGTTGTATGATGATAAATTTGAGGGATGATGATTGGTTTAGTTTGTTGATTTTCAATGAGTTCTTGTAACTTATCTTCATAACCAATCAATATTGGAAAAATGTCGATAAGTAATTGACCAATTAAATTAGAAGGCTCATTCATTAACCATTGGTACAATGCACTATTACTCTCTATAACAATTAAATCTTTATTAATAAGGACATATCCGATTTCATGGGTATCATACATTGAGATCACACGCTCGGTTTCAACAGGGTTAGATGTTAAAGAATATTTCATAATTGGATAAAAAGTCTAGCATTAATAAAGATAGCTATCTACTTAAGGCGGGAACACCATATTATTTCAATGGTTTAATGTAGGGTGAATAAGGCTTTGTAATCTGCCACATTTCTTTTTTTAAAAATATAGCGATATCTTCATTTGTCCTGTTTTGAAGTGGCAAACCAACAATTGTTTAATTTACGCTCAAATCTAAAAATATTTAAAAATTAGATACTTAAAAGATTAGATGTTTTAATAACTATCGAGAAGGAAATAGTTAAGCGAAAATTGAGGGGTTATAGCGTTTCCCGATTGGATAAAGTACAACCTCCCCTAAATCCCCTCCTTAAATTGACTAATCTTTACCCACAAGTACCCTAAAATTATTTAATCGTATAAATAGTAAGGTTATAGAAAGTCGTAACACCCATGAAATCCAAGCACGAGGACAAATTTTTGCCAATTTCATTAGTGATATCTCCCTATAACAAAAACCTATTGATTTCAATAGGTTTACCTACTTGTGGGTAAAGATTAGTTAAATTGAGGAGGGGACTTGTACCTGACGCAATCGGAAAATGCTATAGATGTGTGTTTTGGTAGATTATTTTTTTTTGAGTTACCATAAAAAAACAATACGTTGTCTCCCTCAAAGAATCAATAAAAAAATACACACGAAATTAGATTTTGGAAAATTTGCCTTCAAAAATTTAGCTCAACAAAAGTTTTTTAACATTCTTCACCATGCTTAAAGAAATCCACTTTTTTAAACTGTTAAAAAATTGTGACTATTCAGGGCAACCACAACACTACCATTAAGTTAAGGATTTTAGTTTAGGGTAACCACAAGGGATTACCCCTACAATCATTATGTTACGTAGGAGCAATCCTTTATGGTTGTCCTTAACTTCATGGCACTCCTACCTCTTATGGGATATTGTAAAGGCATACCGATATGGTTGTCCTCTTAAAAAATAATGAATCAGACTGAGTAAAAGATTTATGTGTACTTACTTATCTTAATTCATTATTTCATTATTCATTAAAAAATATAAAAATTAAACTTTATTTATTTGATTTAAATTTTTTTTGTTGCTATCAATTTTTTAGTAATACGCTATAAAGCTATATTTTCGTTGTTCTTAATTGGATTTTTCGTTCTTTACAAAAATGTTAAAAAATTTCGGTGTACCTACTTACATAGTAAGTCAAAATAATTAGGAATTCTAATGGATAAAGCTTTGCTAATCTGCCCTACATTCAATTAGCTAAATACTTATGTATTAAGAATAAACCTAACTACTCAGTCTCATGATGAATGTTAATGCTTTTTTATAAGGAGTGACGCTGGAGCGTCACGAAATGCGTTCCAACGCTGGAGCGTCAATGCCATTAACTTAATGATTTATGTATTTATTATCAATAAGATACATTGTATATTTGGTTATATTTTCGCTTAGGCAAAAATCACGCCAAGAGAAATATTCCAATAATTTCAATTGATTTCGGGTTACATTATTTCGCTACGTTTGATAAGCTAACCCAATTTACATTATAACTTGTTGATTAACAACACTTATTTTCTTAAGTTAATGGCAATAACGCTGGAGCGTTGGAACGAGAGGCTGAGTAGTTACGAATAAACATGGGGGCTAGAGATAAAGTCTTCTCTTTTCGTATTGAGCTAATATCCGTTATAATCATGAACATAAAGAAAATTGCCTATCCTACTTAATCAGTGTATGATAATTTTTTGGGCATTTGCGCCTATTCTTAATAAATACACGTTTCCACTGAAGCTCAAACCTAAAAGGTTTGGACTCCAGTGTGTTATATTTGTAGTGTTATCCTGAATTGAACCATACCTTTATTTTAATTTACAGGCTACTTAAGTGTTATTACAAAAATAACTTACCCTACTTCCCCCAAATCACTATTTATTAACTCATGTTACGCACAACGCTTCAGTGCTGGGGCAGAGCAGGGTTTGCAATCCCGCTGTCACGTTTTAAAGCTAATCCTTAAAAAAAGAAAGGCAAATGTTCATTTTATTTTTGCGATAACACTTAGTTGAAAATTGCCTTCATTCCTAACTTAGGGGAGAAAAAATGAAACACAAAATTAGACATTTGGTTGCTTTAATTGGTACAGCTTTGCTAGGTAATCATTCCATAGCAAGTGCTAATATAGAAAACCCTTCTTCAGAGAATGGTTATCACAACAACAATGATTCGTTTGTCAGTAAATTGACGACTGCTACTGGATATGAAAGCATTTATAGGGGTGATCTTACAGAAGACTTTTCGAGCTTTTCTGATTTTTCAAAAGGGGAATCACAAGAAAATCATAGCTCTATAAGTGATATGTCTAGTACAACTACTTGTAGTGGTGGTAATACGGGAAGCAGTGGAAATGGTGGTGGAAGTGATGGAAGTGGAAGCTACGGCTTAACGTGGTTTGATCTTTCTACTCCAGAAAATTTCGTAGTTGAACATTACGATACTGCTCATTTAAGAACTGAAGTCTTAAAGCCTAAAAGTTAGTATTTGCTTAACATAGCCACAAATTGTGCTACTTTGTGCGGGCGGGTTTTTTTACCTCGCCCGAAACATTTCAATCACCATCATTGATAAATCTCTTTAATTCGTATCATAAGTTATCCTGCTAATAAAAAGGTTTCACTATTCGTAACAACATCCACAGTTTCTCCGATTTGTAATTGTGTTATGTACGGATAATAAACTGTTTCATCTTTGCATTCTACGAAAGTAAATGGCTTAAGCTCAACACGATGCAAAGAACCATGAATCCGCCCAATAAATGTTAACGCCTGAGCATATATTTCTTCGCCGATGTGTTCGTAAGCATCTAATAAATGATCAAAATCGGCGATTGGATAATTGGGAAATCCAGACAAATATAAATACTTCATAAGTATACCTCCTCTTAAGATTGGATAATTGGGAAATCCAGACAAATATAAATACCTCATAAGTATATCTCCTCTAAATCATCATAACTAACCTGAGTTCGATGTAAAAATATAGTTATAGACATTTAGAAAAATAACTTCAAAAAACCTTCGAGGTTAAAGTTTTTGCGTGCAAAAACTTTAACCTCGAAGACAGGTTTCTAAAACCTATCAGGTTTGGTGTGTGAAATTATTTATGTGAAAAACTATAGTTCAATATCGTTCCCAAATTTTATTTGGGAACGCACTGTCTACCAAGCTTTGCTTGGCAAAACTCGAAGCAAAGCTTCTGATGCATTGTGTTCCCAAATAAAATGGGGGAACAATTATCAGTGTATTATATAACAAATACAATTAGTTATATTCATCAACTTATATCGAACTCAGGTTAACTATCAACTATCTTTAGAGTATAGCAAAAAAAAAGCCAAATACACGCGATGCTCAACTTTCAAAATATCATATCCTGCCTAAATTATTGAGTACAATCCAATTGTTTCATCCCACCAAAGCAGGATATTAATTTATTTTTAAAAGAAAAAATTATGAGCCAAACGATTAATTGTCACAATTTTACAAAAAATTTGGTTATTTTTTTACTATTGATTTCTATCAATTTGAATATTGGACTTTGGCTTTTAAAACAATATGCCGATCAGTTAAGAGATAAAGCATATTATAGCCAATCATTGTTCTTAGCGGATTTAGCTCAAAAACAAGTAGAACAGGGAAATGCGGTTAATGGTATTTTATTGGCATTAGAAGCTTTGCCTGAAGTTTTGCCTGAAGCAAAAAATTCTAAAAAGGATAATTGGACAAAATTGCAAGCCTTATCCAAATCCCTAATAAATCCTAAAAAACCTTATACAGTTAAAGCAAAAATGGCTTTGTACAATGCTTTATTGAATCAGCGAGAAAGGTTAGTGCTTAGGCATAGATGTAATAAAGTTTATCATGCTGCTTTCAGTCCAGATGGGCAATACATTATATCAGGGAGCTGCGATGATAACGCCTATTTATGGGATGTGAAGACAGGCACATTATTGGAAATGTTAGAAGGGCATAAAGGTAATGTCAATCACGTTGCTTTTAGTTCGGATGGAGAACGTATTTTAACTGCATCAGAAGATAAAACGATCCGTTTGTGGTATATGAAAACAGGTAAACAATTTGCTGTAATAAAGGATCCTCACACAAACACGCAAATTGCTTTTAGCGTAAATGGACAACGTATATTAAGTTTTTCTGAAAAAGATTACACGGCTTATGTGTGGGATGGTTATACTGGCAAAAAACTTGCGAAATTGTCTCATTATTTTAAAGTGAGACATGCTGCTTTTAGCCCTGATGCTCAGTTTGTCGTTACCACTACTGGAAATGATAAAAAAGCCTATTTATGGAATGTTAAGACAGGTGGTAAAAAAGTAACTCAATTTAAAGGACATCAAAAAGAAGTTTTTTACGCAAATTTTAGCCCTAATGGACAACGTGTTATCACTAGTTCAAATGATAATACAGTGCGTGTGTGGGATATAATTACAAGAAAACAAGTTCTTATTTTGAAAGGGCATAAAAGCCCTGTTGAACTTTCTATTTTTAGTCCTGATGGGCAACAGATACTAACCACTGCTTTTGATAAAACTATCCGTTTATGGGACAGTCAAACTGGAAAACAACACTTTGTTTTAAAGCATCAAGAAGATATTGGTCATGCCATTTTTAGTCCAGACGGACAATACGTGTTATCAGCTCCTAATAGTTGGAATATTTCAAAAAATAAGACGATATATTTATGGGATGTAAAAACGGGTAAACAACTTGCTTTATTACAAGGACATGAAAAAGAAGGCGATAAAAAAGCAGTTAATTCCATCGCCTTTAGTTCTGATGGACAGCAAATTGTAACCACTGCAAATGATTTTACTGCCCGTTTATGGAACGTTCATCCAACCAAACATTTATTCACTGAATTTAAAGGTAAAAATGAACCAATTAATCACGCAGCCTTTAGTCCAGACGGACGATATATATTGACAGCATCAGGTGGTTTTTCTGAACACGCTAAAGATTTTACAGTGCGTGTGTGGAACGTTAAAACAGGAAAATTGCACACTCAATTTAAAGAACATCAAATTGCAGTCGTTTATGCCGCTTTCAGTCCAGACGGGCAACGCATATTGAGCTTATCACGTCATCCTTTTAATTTCGCTGGCGGAAAAAAGAATAGTGTGCGTATTTGGAATATAAATAGTGGTAAGCAATCAGTACAATTAACAGGACATGAAGGTGTGTTTTTTCACGCCGATTGGAGTCCTGATGGTCACTGGATAGTGACTTCATCAGATAATGGTACAGCGCGTTTGTGGAATAGTCAAACAGGTCGACAACGTTTAGTATTGAGAGATAAAAATAATACTGATAAAAAAGTCATGGGAAGATTTTCTTACGCAAAATTTAGCCCGGACGGAAAACAAGTGTTAACCACCGATAATTATATTGCCATTGTTTGGGATAGCAATACGGGACAAGAATTATTTAGAGTGGAAAAATATAAAAAAAGGCTCACTCATGCAGCTTTTAGTCCAAATGGACAACAGTTAGTAACGACTTATCGAGATCATAAGGCTCGGATATGGAATATCAGCACGGGAGAAAAAATCATTGATTTGGTACATGATGATGACGTAATATATGCTGTTTTTAGCCCTGATAGTCGGTATTTAGTGACAACGGCTAATGACCATAAAGCACGTTTATGGCACACTACTCATAAAAAAAAGCCTTTGATCGCAGAATTAAAAGGGCATGAAGATATGGTATGGCATGCTGCTTTTAATTCCAATGGACGTTACGTTGTCACTGGTTCAGCAGATTTTAGTTTGGAGGGACTTCAAGATATGACAGCACGTTTATGGGATGTAGCTCCTCCTACTTCAAAGACATTTATTGAACGCCTACTTACACCAATCAGTCAATTAAACGAGAAAAAAAATAGACAACTCTTTGTATTTGCAGGACATAAAGAGGGCATTACAAGTATTGCTTTTAGTCCTGATGATCAATATGTATTGACTTCATCAAAAGATGGGACAGCGCGTCTTTGGAGAATCTTAACAACACAAGCATTAATAGACTATGCTTATGCAGTTGTGCCACGTCAATTGGAGCATACACAATCTCAACGATTTTTTTTGAAACCATAAATGGATTTTATTATTTATTAGTTTACAGATTTATAAACCATTAAATTTCCCTAAAAGGAAAACAATGATGACCATTAATTTTAAACGTAATACTCGCATATTTGTACTTTCTTTTGTGATATTGGCTGTACTTTCAATTATCATTTTCAAAGGTGGCCTTTTATCGTTTAAAGAAAAGCCTATTTATATCGCCCTTGTGCATTCAATGAACGCAAACTATCAAACAGTGGGAGAAGGCATGCTTAGGGGAGCACAAATGTATATTGATTCTGTCAATCAGAAGGGAGGTGTCAATGGTAAACAGTTGGAACTGGTTATATTTGATGACCAAGGGGATGTCAATAAAGCAGAACAGATAGCTACGGATATTGTGGCAAAAAATCAAGTACTCGCTGTCATAGGGCATCTTTACAGTAGTACTTGTCTCAAGGTAGGACACCTGTATAAAAACGCAGGTATCCCAGCTATTACGCCGGATTGCACAACTGATGCTGTTACTGAAGAAAATGATTGGTATTTTAGAGTCATCCCTAACAATAAATTCCAAGGGGCTTTTTTGGCGAATTATGTCAAAAGAATTATGAAACACGATTCAGTCAATATAATTTACAATGATCAATATGCTTATTATGCTTCTATAACAGAGGGTTTTGAAAATTCATTCCGAGGATTACGGGGATCGATCAAAAATAAATGGCTTGTTAATGGACAAGGCAATGTAGAACAACAGGTTGAAGAAATTACCAGAACATTATTACGAGAGGATCCACGCCCTATTTTTATTTCAGTGTCCCACGAAGTTAGGGAAAAGCTTATTGTTTCTATGAAACGTAAAGGATTGCAGTTTCCTGTTATTGTCAATGATATATCAACCATCAATTTTGATGTATACCCTGAAGAGCAAGTACAACCGGGCTATTTTTCCGAAGATATTTATACAAGTTCTCCATTGCTTTTTGACGTTGCTAGTGAAGAAGCACAAAAGGCACGAGTTAAATATATAGAAAAATATTATGAAGAACCCAATTGGATGGTAGCAATTGCTTATGATGCTGCTAAAGTAACTGTTGAAGCCATACAAAAAACGGATAGTCGAGGCTTTGCTAAAAATCTTATAGAAGAACGCCAAAAAATGAGGAATTACTTAGCAACCAAAACCAGTATAGAAAATGCTTTTGAAGGCATAAACGGTCCCTTCTACTTTGATAAACATGGCAGTGCTATTAGAGTACCAGTAATGGGTACGTTTCAAAACCAAAAGCTCATTTCAGCCATGACACAATTTCAGGCAGTTGCTGATCCAACGCATGTCATTAATCTAGAAAAAGAATTAGCTGCTGAGCATATTGTTATTGTTGCTGGACAATATATGTATAAAACCAATATTGTTTATACGGGTATAGATTTCAATGAAGTCCATAATATTGATACCAAAAATTCCACTTATGAATTGGATTTTTATCTCTGGTTTCGTTCTAAAACCGGTGTGGATGCCAGTAATATTGAATTTATTAACTCAATCACTCATTCCTTTAAAGAACTCAAATTAAAAACACCGATTGCTGAAAAAACCTTAAAATCATTGCAGGGGGATATCAGTTATAAAGTTTATCGCGTAAAAGCGGATTTTAAGGAAAAATTTAATTTCAGAGCTTATCCCTTTGATAAACAAAAATTATCAATAAGGTTTCGCCATGCTCACTTAACCCACAATAATCTTATATATGTTCTTGATTTTGCCGGTATTAAAGATAGCAGTGAAAAAGCAATTTTGGATAAATTTAAAAGAAATAATGTCTTTGGTACGATTAGCGATTGGCAGGTTAAGCATGCGACTTTATTTCAAAATATTATGACAAATGAATCCACGTTGGGGGATCCTTCCTTATTTGACTCAAATTCTCACATTGAATATTCACAATTCAATGCAATCATCGAAATCAAAAGAGACATTGTTAGCTTTATTACCAAGAATTTGTTACCTCTCTTGTTTTTATTGGGTATCTCTTATGCTATTATGTTTTTACCTTTTAAAGAAATTTCAGTTTCTGCGGTTAGTGGAACCCTTATAGCTGTGGCTTTTTTTCACTTGAGTCTGGGAAGTGCCTTACCAGAAGGCATTGGTTATGCTGTTGTGCTTGATTATGGCTTTTATGTCATTTATGGGTTAATTATTTTTCAACTTTTGGTGATTGTTATTGGTCAACATGATCACATCAAAGAAAATCCTGCTGCATTGAAGCATCTCCTTTTAACAGCACGACTGGTTTATCCCGCTGTTTTTTTGACAGTGAGTATATTAGCTGTTTACTTTTATGGAGATATTGATTTATCGGCTTATCAATCTCCCTCCACTACAATCGCTACTGTTGACCAAACTGCCAGCGTAGATGATTCTAAAATCACTGATAAAAACGACCAAGTGACCTTGATTTTAGGTTCTTGGCGAGCTGAGGATATAGAACAAATCAACAAAGTGCTTACAGTATTCACTGAAAAGCACCCTAATATTGCTGTCAAATTCCAACCTGCGGTCGTCAAATGGTATACTAAAATGTTACAGTTTCAATTTAAAAATCATATAGCTCCTGATCTGTTCTATTTAAGACCTTTTTCACGTTCTAAATCTTTGTTTGAAGCAGGTTATTTGGAACCATTGGAGAATTTGTCAGGCTTAAAAGAAAATAAAGAAAATTTTGATCAACAAGCACGTATACCTTGGAGGTTTAATAAAGGTGAACAGTATGCTGTACCCATCAGTGCTATTTCTCATGGGATTTACTATAATATTGATGTTTTTAGAAAACTGAATTTGGATATTCCTACAACATGGGAAGCACTGCTTACTACTGCACAAGTTATCAAAGAAGCGAGGTATATACCCTTTGCAAATGGTATAAAGACAAGTTGGGCAACATCAGAACTGATTTTTATGAATTTGGCACCCAACTTTATTGGAGGGCGTGAAGGTAGATTAGAATACGAATCTGGTCAACGTTGTTTTAATGATGAACATGTTGTTGCAGCATTTAAAGCAATTGCTGACATTGTGTCCTACTTGCCACCAGAACCAGAAACCATCAGCTACGATACAAGCAAAGATTTATTCCTGCAAGGTAAAGCGGCTATGTTTATGGGTGCTTCATCGGCTATCCCTTATTTTGAAAAGGAGAAACTGAATTTTAAGTGGAGTATTTTTGCTATGCCAGCGCCTGCTGGAAACCCTCAATATGTCACATATCATCCTGATTTTGGCATTGGGTTGAATGCTTCTTCCACACATAAAAAAGAAGCAAAACTGTTCTTGGAATGGCTTGCACAACCTGAAACGGCTGAATTATTTAGCAATGAATTACCAGGCTCTTTTCCAATGCATAAAACCGCACCGACAATCCATAATGAACACGCTAAAACTTTCCTTGCTTTGAACGAAGGACGAGATACGGATGTGCGTTGGGCATTTCCAAAGTTGATGGATGGTATACCAAATGGCAAGTATCTCATGCAAAAAAGCACTGAAGCTGTCATCAAAGGCGAAATGACTCCCCAAGAAGCTGCTGATGCTTTAGAATATGGATTAGCGCAATGGTTTGAACCCGCTCAAAAATGCCTTACTAGAGATTCAGAATAAATCTATAAAAATTGGAAATCAGGATATTCTAAGGAAGGAATGAGAATTTAATAAAAAAACCTATAGGATAACTAATGGATAATAATGATCAGCATCTTGTCTTGGTGAATATTGACCTGCATATTTTTTTCTCTTGAACATCGGGTTGAACTCCAATAAAAATTAACGTAAAATGAAAAATTGGTACAGGAATAATGCTGGATATGATATGTATTTCAACGCTTTTACTTAGGAATGACGCTGGAGCGTCATGATATGTATTCCAACGCTGGAGCGTTGGAACAAGAAATTGAGTAATTAACGCAATGCTCAACTTTTTTAAGGATTATAAAAAAAAGGATTAAAACTAACCTATTTTTTCTGGATCAAGTCAACCATGTACCCAACCAATACATCATCAACGAAATATCCCTTAACAACGACTCACTTCCAAAAAATGATAAAAACGGGCATTTTTGAGGAAGATGAACATATAGAACTCATCAATGGAGAATTGATAGCAATGGCACCAATTGGCCCAGAACATTCCAGTAAAATACGAAGATTGAATCATCAATTTTCTCAAGCTGTTGGTGATTTGGCACAAGTTGATATACAAAACCCAATTACACTTAATGATCATTCTGAACCAGAACCAGACTTAGCTCTTTTATGTCCAAGCGATGATTTCTATGAGACGGCAAATCCTACCGCCAAAGATGTATTATTGCTAGTTGAAGTTGCTGATAGCTTTTTAAATTACGACAAAAAAACGAAGATTCCGCTTTATGCCAGTCAAGGTATTCCAGAAGTGTGGCTCATTAATGTGCCAAAAAAGCAAGTGGAAATTTATCGAAATCCTAGTCCCGAAGGCTATCGGCAGATTTTACTCCCTGAAAAAAAGGAAAGTATTTCACCCACATTGTTGCCAAATGTGTCGATTAACGTGTCCGACATCTTTACTTAACATATTGATGTTACATTTAAAATATGAAAAAAATTGACATGAAAAATCATACCTTTATTTTAAGCCATCAGCAACAGCGGATTTCCACACGCTTGGATTATTGGGCAAAATAGCTTCTCATCCCTGTTTATTAGAACCTTTTAGAAGCCCACCGACTAAAATAGAAATTCAAACTTGTTTACAAAAACTTTTTACCTTGCGAAGTGAGTTATTGAATGAACAAGAACGATACAAAAAGTCTTTGCCAGATTCAGAAAGGAAAAATGTAAAAGCTTTACCAGAAAAGGAATTACCACACTTGTGGATTTTGGCAACTGAAGCTTCTGATAATTCATTGAATGCCCTCGGTGGAAAATCTAAACAAGGATGGTGTGAAGGCATTTACTTTTTAGCGGATACCCTCCGAACAGCGATAGTCTCAATAAACCGATTACCAAAGACACCAGAAACCCTGTTATTGAGACTATTGGGAAAAGGCGAAACTCAATTCGAGGTTTAAGTTTTTGCGCGCAAAAACTTAAACCTCGAAAACAAGCTATTGAGGAAATACACGCACTGAAAGAAGACAACGCTTTACGCCACCATGTAGAAGGACTACTATTGAGGTGGCGTATTTATGTTGAATCCCAAGACAAATTAACCTCAGACGATAAGGAGTTAATGATGAACTTATCACAAATTTACCAAGATTGGCGAGAAAAAACTTTGCGAGAAGGACAACAAGAAGGTATCAAGCAAGGTGTCAAACAAGGGCAGGAGATAGTGGAAAATTTGCTCAAGCTCAGATTTGGCAAAATTGATAAAGCACTAAAGCAGGTGGTTAAACGATTGCTCAACTTACCTCCTCAAGAATCATCACGCCTTATTCTACAATCCTCTCGTGAGGAATTGTTGGCGAAGTTGAGTTAGTACACGTAAGGGGTAGGTAGAGTGGATATTCATTAAAATAGTTTAATAATCAATGATTTAATCACCTAAAAGCCTCAAGTCTGATGATATGAGGCTTTTTTCATGTCTTTTTTCCTGCCAACATCTCCTTCAATTTTAAGCAAAACGGTAGAAGGGTAAAATATTCCTTAGTGTACGTCTAATGACTCAACTACTGCTTATTGTGACTTCTTCAACTTGTTTTTTAGCCCAACACGGTATCCACAATATTTTCTGCCTCTTCTTGACTCAAACGCTCAATACTGCTTTCAAGCTTTTTTCTATCGCCTGTTGAGCGTCAATGCTATTGAATTAAGGATTTTAATTGGGTAACCACAAGGCATTACCCCTACAAATCAATGGTTTAGTATTGTAATCGTGACTGTTATATAACTGATGTTACGCATATTTTATTATGTTCGTTTAAATCGCAGGGAATACAAATTACACGTTTTTGACGAGGAGTCTTTTTTTGTATCTTCTCTAAATCTGGTGGAAAAAAAACCTGACAGGTTTCCAAAACCTGTCAGATTTGAGCAAGTTTACCTACACTCATTTTTTGAGAAAATACTCTTTTTTTGAGTTTGATTTTTTCATTTTTTGTACTCTTTTTTTTCACTTTTTTAAGTTTTTATTATACCATAAAATACCCTCCAAATCCGCTATAATGAGAAATTTATTTGAAAGGCATTGATTTTTCAATCCTTTTAACTACAATACCTTTGCCAATAAACCCTAAAAAAATATGTTAAATAAGGTAGTTTATTAAGTATTAGGTTTGAGGAACAGAAGAATTTATTCTTCCGCCAAAAAAAACTACAAAAAAAGAAAGTTATGTTAAAGGGAGCAATTTATAGGTATTTCCCTTGATTATTTCTTATTTTCTTACTATTTACACGGTATTTTGGCGAAGGTATTGAACTAGAGAAATCTTTAAAAACAAGGATAGCAGTGAGGGTATTTGTATCTATAGACATTCAGAAAAATAACTTCAAAAAACCTTCGAGGTTAAAGTTCTTGCGCGCAAAAACTTTAACCTCGAAGACAGGTTTCTAAAACCTGTCAGGTTTGGTGTGTGAAATTATTTATGTGAAAACGGTGCGTTCCGTTCCATACTTAAAAGCAGCAAAACTATCTACTGCGAAAGTACCGTATTCTTTCGGTTTTGTTTTTTGCTGATGATAAAAACTATATACTGCAAACGTTCAAGTTTTCGGATTATTGAAAATATACTAAAAACGTTCGCCAAACCTGCTAGGTTTTGAAAACCTGATCTTAAAATCCGAAAACTTGAACATTTAGAGTATACTTTACCAATTATCAAAAACTCAACTTGTTACAGTGTTGAGTATAATTTTGGACAACTTCATAGAAAAATTTACAGCAAATAATCTCCTAAATCCGTTGTACTGTATTTAATAATATCTTTGAATAACAATAGATTAACGAATTTAAGCAAAATACATACCAACTATTATATAATTAAAACTTCTCTCGCTGTAAATTTTCCTGTGATGAATCCAATATTTATCATGAAAAATGGCTATACGTATCACAGATTTTTTTTACAGCAAGAAGTTTTTCTGTCATTATTGATAATAATAACTGATGTTACGCAGATAGCTTTCAAACTGGAGTGCAAAATTGAGGACACCCCCCTAACCCCCCCGTACACAGGGGGAAGTCCCAAAATAGAAAAAGCAAAGTGTCAAATGATGTTTGGTTCCACCCGTGTACGGGGGGTTAGGGGGGTATCCCCAAAATCTGTTACAATCAGCAAAATTTCATTT
>JAUCGK010000063.1 GCA_030378085.1 Candidatus Parabeggiatoa sp. HSG14 | reverse complement strand
TTTTCCATTGTGAATACTGCCATTTTTTATGATATTTTCTGATTGACAAGTTGGACAATTCATTGCTATTACCTTTTTCGTAAAATTTGTCCCAATATTATACACCACTACTTTGTGCAGGACTACCTATTCTCGCATCTAATAGTCATTGTAGCTTGAGATTGCTATTCACATTATTTATTTCTCTTTAGTTTTCATTAGTATAAATACGGAACTCAATTTCTAATGTCACATCAAGTTGTTGCAGCAATGATAACTCACGTTTCCTTTCTGGACTAGTCTTCCAGTAGTGAGGAGTCATACTAAAAATATTTTGGATAGAACTATGATCAGAAAGGTGAATTGAATGATTTAGTATTTTTGTTTCTTCTAATTTGAAATAGTTTGTCTGAGTTAAAATATTTTTTGGTGTGTCATTAATATTTACTTCCTTATAGAGGACTTGACGCAACTCTAACAGATGATTAGTCAAAGGAACAGCCTGGATGATTATTCCCTGTTTTGCAAGTACCTGTTTTGCCGACTCTTCATAAAAAGGAGAAAATAATGAAATTAATACATCTACGCTATTCTTAATAAAGGGTAATTCAACAGCACTCGCTACCACAAAAGTTATATTATGATATTTTGTCGAAGCGATTTTTGCGGCTTGTTTTGAAATGTCAACCCCATAGCAATTCCCATCATGACAAGAATGAATAGTTTCTCTCAAACGATTTATATAATAACCATCGCCAGAACCAACTTCGACTATTTGAAGAGGAACACCATTTGTAAAGTGAGAAATATGACTACTGAGTACTTCGTTTAATAAATTGCTAACTGGTTCATAATATCGTTGTTCCAAAAAATGTCGCCTTGCATTAATCATATTCCTGTTATCACCCGGAGCAGTGGATCGTTTTTTATTGCTTTGCAATAAATTTATGTATCCTTGTTTGGCGATATCGAAGTTATGTCCATTTGTGCAATTGTATGATTTTTGGTGCTTTTGTAAATGAGTATTGCAAACAGGACAAGATAATATACTGATATTATTTCCTATTAAAAAATCAATGTCCGACATAATATCTGTTCTTAATCAAAATTCGGTAATATTGAACTGAAACTATCTTTTTTAGAACCATCTTCATAGGAATGTTGAAACTTCTTAGTTCAATTCTTTTTTCTGCTTGCAGCAGTCAAGATACCTCTTAAAATTTGTACTTCAGAATTAAGTAATTGCATTCTATTAAATAAGCGATGCAAACGTCTCATTAATAATTTTGGTTTTTGTGGATCTAAAAAATCAATATCAATCAATGTTTGTTCAAGGTGTTGATAAAAGCGAGCCATTGCTTCGTTTGACGCGGGTGGATCGCGGACAAAATTTCCATCTATCTCATCTTCATCTAAAGGGGAAGATAATTCAAAAGAATTGAGCGGTTTATCAAAAGCGCAACGCAACTCATAAGCTAAAATTTGGACGGCAGCCGCAACATTAAGGGAAGTAAACGTTGGGTTCGTAGGAATTTGTACAACGAAATGACAAATATCCAACTCTTTATTCGTTAAACCAGATTGCTCTCGCCCAAATACATAAGCTACCTTGCCCTGAGAGGTTCGTGCTTTTTCTGCACAGGCTTTTGGAGTCAATACTGGCCATGCAATCATGCGTTGTCGCGCACTTGTCCCGATAATCAAGTGACAATCTTGTACACTTTCTTCAAAAGTGTCAAAAACTTGTGCATTAACCAATAAATCGTCAGCACCTGATGCTCTGGCAGTGGCTTCGACACAAGGAAAGGATTTTGGTTGCACGAGTCGCAGGTGTGATAGGCCCATTGTTTTCATGGCTCTTGCCGCAGCCCCAATATTACCGGGATGCGAGACACCTACTAATACAATTTGAATTTTATCTAGCATTTTTATTTACAATGTACAGGACTTAATTATCTGTTAGATCAGAATGCTCAAATCTGACAGGTTTTAAAAACCTGTCAGGTTTTTATTGTTCCCAAATTTTATTTAGGTATTTAGAAATTTTATTGTTCCCAAATTTTATTTGGGAACGTACTGCCCAGAAGCTTTGCTTCGACAAGATTGCTTCATTCAGATTTTTTGAGATTGAGTACTTCTTTTTGTTTTTCTCGAAGCAAAGCTTCTTAAGCAGTACATTCCCAAGTAAAACTTGGGAACGATAATGTATTAATAAAATTAATTAATTACATAAAATACCGAACACCTATTTAATTGATTTATAAGTATTTTACATGGAACTGAACCCGTACAATCGTCTATGATCGAGAGTTAATATTTCTTTTGCTAATCGCATTTGCATGAGAAGGAAAACCTTCATACTCAGCAAATTTTCTAGCTGTATCTTTGATTTTATTATAGCCTTCTTGAGTAACATAACCAATAGAAGAACGTTTTAGAAAATCATAGACAGTGACACAAGAAAAAGTTTTAGCAAAGCCGCCTGTTGGTAAAATGGCATTAACACCTAATGAGAAATTGCCAATCGTAATGGGTGTGTGTGGTCCTAACAAAATTTCCCCTGCATTGACAATTTTATTCAACACTGCCATTGGCTCTTTCACCAAAACTTCAAGATGTTCGGGAGCAAAATCATTCACAAATTGAAGAGATGCTTCCAAATTGGGCGTAAGTACAATGCCTCCATAATTAGACATTACTGTTTGACAAAAGTCTTTCCGTTCTTTTGGTAAATCATTAATTAAATCAGGAAGCAATGCCTGAACTTGATTAGCCACTTCACGCGAATGGGTTACTAATAATGCAGTGGAATCTTGGCCATGTTCAGCTTCGATGAGTAAATCAAGAGCTGCTAATTGGGGATCAATTGTCTCATCACATAAAATGATAGATTCACTTGGCCCTGCTGGAGTACCTACATCAATCGTACCATACAATAAACGTTTCGCTGCTGATACATAGCTACTGCCCGGGCCAAGTGCTTTATGAACTTTGGGAATATTATCTGTGCCATAAGCCATTGCTGCAATCGCCTGGGCACCACCTACCTTATAGACCTCTTTAACACCACAGATTTCAGCTGTAAACAAAGAAGCATCATCAACGCCACCATCTGCTGTTGGTGGTGTACATACAATCACTTTAGGAACATTGGCAATGATGGCGGGTATGCACAACATCAACATGACAGAAGGAAATGAACCTTTACCACGCGGTACATAAATACCTACTGACGTAATCGGTGTAATTTTCTCACCTGCCATGATACCGTCGTCAATTTGAGTAAACCACATTTCTTCTGGCATTTGAGCATGGTGGAATTTCTTGATGTTAGTCGCCGACATTTCAATGACCTTTTTCACTTCGGGATCAAGATTATTTCTTGCCTGTTCAAATTCGGCTTCTGTGACTTTTAATTGATCAACTGTCATCTTGGCTTTGTCAAATTTCTTGTTGTACTCAATTAAAGCCAAATCTCCCCTATCGCGCACATCTTGAATGATGGGTTGAACCAACTTTTTAAGGTCGGCAATATCTATTTCCGAACGCTTAAAAAGCTGAACAATTTCGGATTGGGAGAGTTTTTCTAATTCGTAAAAGTTAATTTTCATGAAGATTTTTCTACATGTAGTTGTTTGAGACAAAACTTTATCTTGTCCAAAATATCGCTCAAGTAATTATAGTCATCGGTTGCGAGGAAAGTTTCCAAACTAAACATTGTGTTCTTCACAATATTCAAATGGAGTGAGATACCTATTAAGATAGGACAGCTTTAACACCTGGTGGCAGCCCTTTTCGATATGGATTTAACGCAAAAACCTCTTTGAGTGCTTTTCCTAAATTTCTGAATAGCAATTGCCACCCTTCATTAAAATCAATCAGTTCATCTATATGGATGATAATGCTACACGCTAAACCACCAGATAATCCATCCAGAAAATCATCTAAATCCTCAGAACGTAAGTGATTATAAACATTATGTCCAATAAGAAAGTCTTGCCGAACTTTATCTAAAGAGACTTTAAACGGTACAAATTTCCAAAATTTGCGTCCTTCAACACTGATGCCAACACGAATTGCTTGATTTTCAATATCTTGCCTTGTAAATACACTACTGCCAGCACCGTTAATTCCCCATTGTACCATTCGCAAAGTCAAAATTTCTAGTAAAGCTCTTCCTAAAACGAGGGCCGTATCTTCTAATACCACATGACTGGAGCTCAAAATGGTTGCGTCAAATTTGACTTGCATCGTAAAGTCGGCTTCTTCGGCAAAGATTTCTAGTAAACGATAGAGTTCACTGACTTCAATTGAGGGAGCAACATTAAACGTAAAATCATTTGGGCGTTGCTTAGAAAAATCAACAGCCACCTCAACATGACTTTCCGCCGTTCCTCGCCGAACTTTACTATAATGTAAAGAATTGGCTAATACGCTGATTTCACCTTCAGAAATATTTTCTGCTATTTTGTAATCAAAAGGCAATGCGGCTGGATGTTTAGGGGTAAACATTTTATTGAGCGCGATACCAATCGATCTAAAAATACCTTCCCAAGTATGATGCGGATCTTCCACACTACAAACCTTAATTGAAATTTGCGCCCTAAGCCCGTGTGCCAAACCCCGTGCGAGTTCAACCAAAGGTTGTCCCGATGGAATTTGTTCACAACGTAATGATAAAAACCAATCTAAATCCAAATTCGGGATGGCTTCCAAATGTAATGCGGGGGTATCGGTGATTTCAATAGCGACTTCCGCGCTACCATCATCAATCATTCCCAAGGCAACCGCAGATTTTTCTTGAATTTGAAAATTCTTGATTTGTTGCCCCAGCGTTTCACCTAAAATCCACCAATCGTTATTATGCCATTTGAGGTCAATTTCTACACACAACCGCCACGCAATATGCTCAACCATGTGGCTAACAAACTCATTGGGCGTTACTATTTTTTTATTTCTAACATCCCCAAATTGCAATGATAATTGGTTGATTCCAAACGATGAGTAAACCTGTTGCGTCCATTGCGCTTCTTCAAGCACTTCAAACTCAGTACCACCAGTGGCTACGCCAATCGTATAACATTTAGCATTATAACCTGCTTCAGCACCAATCAAGGAGTCTTCAACAACGACACACTTTTCAGGATTAACATCCAATAAACGAGCAGCAAGTAAATAAGTATCCGGTGCTGGTTTTTTAGCGACTTGTTGAATATCATTACCAACAACATTATCAAAATAATCAAGAATGTTTGAACGATTTAACGTTTCTTTGACATTCTCGGTTAAATTATTAGAAACCACTGCCATTTTAAGCGATTTGTTCTTAGCCGCTTTAAGAATGTTTTCGATCCCAGGATTCAGTTTAAAGACACAATCGTCCCTTGCCTGATTAAAATCTTTAACGACAGTATCCAATACTTCAATGGCATTTGGAATGTTATAAGTTTTTTCCACAAAAGCTAAAATAAGTTCCCAAAATTTTACTGGATCATAAGCAAATAGAGAACGAATCAGGTTTTTTTCAATGGTGACTTCTTTACCAAAATGCTGTGCTAAAAATTGATTACAAACAACTAAATCTAAACTTAATGAATCAATTAATACACCATCCATATCCCATAAGATGGCTTGGGTGTCTACTGGAATCCAGAGATGTTCAGCAATGCGTTTTTTTTTGAGTTGGGTTTGCATAGTTATTTTGTGAATAGTTCAAAACCGCTTTTTATTGGGGGAATAATTTCCAACATCTGATTTGACTAATTCTACCAATGGATTAAAAGAGTGACATTTTTGAATGACTTTTTCTAAATCAAGGTATTGTGCTACTTTTTCATTGTGAGTCGCATGGTTGTAACGAGGACGCTTTTTGGCATCACGACTTAGTTTTTCCAGGTATTCCTTAGGATTATCAATAGATTCAGGGTTGAAAATTGGTTTTGGATGCCAGTTTTTAAAAATGTGAGTCACCGCTTCAATATCGGCTAAAATCCAGGCTTCAATTTCTTGAATAGGAATGAGGATACAAATAATCTCTTTTTTTGAACCGGTTAAACCGGACTTTTTGATAATACGCTTAACAATTTCTTGATAGCAATTATTTGGTTTTTCATTATCAGCATCATAGCAGACAATTAAACGATTATAACCTAGCTTGACAAATAATTTTAATTGTTTGCCGCCTTCTTTCAACATTTCTCCACAGCCACTATATCCCTTCGCTTTGATAGAAATTGATTTATCGTCTGCTAATCTTCGGATTAGCACTTTAAGGATGGCAACGTCAGATTTATCTTCACCTAAGACACCGTACACAAATTAATCCTCCTGTATGGTTTCAATAAAATCTGACAATGTACCCTGTTCCCGAATAAATTGATGTGCTGTGGCTATGTCGACTTTATCAAGGGAACGAAGAGAGGTAATACTGTTTTCCATTGTTACTAAACGGATTTCTTGCGGTTCTAATCGGTTCAAAACTTCGGGAGAGTGACTCGCCAAAATAAATTGTCCTTGATCAGAATAAGATTTGAGCAATGGAATTATTTTGTGCAATAGCCCAATATGAATACCATCTTCTGGTTGTTCTAATAACAATACAGCACTTTTGTCATAAATAACGGAGACAATAATACGAAGAAGTCTTCGAGTGCCAAAAGAAAGGTTATGATAATGCAATCTTTCTGAACTATGACTCGGCTGAAAAAGAATATGGTAAAATACGTTAGATTTGTCGCTCATTTCAGGTGGATGAGTAATCGTATCAACCTTTATATCTTTAATAATATCTAATCCTTCTTGCCCAACCAAAGTTTTTATTTCTTCAAATTCCTCTTGCCTTTCTAGTGAAAGATGCAACAATCGCATGATAACTGAACTATTAACATCAAATTGATTTTGGGATTTATTGAGCCAATTGACATAGTTTGAGTGTGTAAAAAGTGTTGTTGCTTCTCTCGGTAACTGTGTTTCATCAATCGGATAATAACGCACAGTTTGTAAAAAATTGACGATTGAAGAAATGGGTTTCCTTAGCGTCGATTCTTGAGGAAGTAGTGCTATTAGTGCAGATAAACTGGGCATGGCACTCCCAACTTTTATCTCATCAGTATTATTTTTAATTTTAATCGTATCCTGTTGACGATGAAAAAGTGTTTTCCATTTGTCAGAGGCTATTTGAACAGCTAATTTTTCATTGAGAAAATCTTGTGTTGAGTTAGGTAAAATTTTTAATTTATAATAATATTGTGTATTATCCAATTCCAACAACAAATCAATTTCGGTATTTTCTTCACGCGATGTTTTAATGGGTTGAGGTGAAATAATATTAGTAATCCACCAAATTGTTTTAAGGATATTAGTTTTACCACTACCATTGCGCCCAATAAGTACAGTCATGCTCCCCATATTATCAATCACAACATCTTGACAAGAGAGAAAATTTTTTATGTGAATCTGTTTAAACATATTTTTCAATTCGATTAATTTTTGAATTTATCACTGATGTTACGCACCGTGTTTCCCAAACCTTAGAATAAATTCTAAGGCTTATAGAAGTTGACTGCGTAACATCAGTTTATCATACAAAAAATTCGAGATCATTTAGGGAAAAGTTGCTATAACCTTTTTACCCAATTATGCTTTCATTCTGTTTCGTGTCTTTTTATCAATACTTACAAGTTTAACTCTGATTTGTTTCTATCGCGCCTAAAGCTTTCAGCGTGTCTTTTTGAGCTTCTGTTAAACCGGTAACACCAGTAATGTTCATATCTTCGTATGGTCTAAGTGATCTTAGCGTTTTCAAACACTCGCCCGTTTTAATATCTCCAAAGCTTAATGTTCTCATCTTCATCCTGCAATAGTGAATCCTTTTATTTCATTAACCCTGTCCTGATTTCATTATGGTGAACACAGCCGCAACAAAAGCTCTACTCATATCCGACGCTCGTTATTTTTTTATTGCACTAACTACTGTTGTGTTCCAATCAGAATATGAACCCCTTGCATCTTGAATTTCTCTATAGAACAATCCATCAAAAATTTCGTCTATAATCAACCCATTGTTTTCAAATAATTTTTGGATATCTTCTATACAAGGGTATTTATCCCATAAATTTGAATTACTCCAATTAAGTGGACTTGTAAAAATAAACTTTCCGCCGGATTTTAATACCGATACCATATTCTTTAATGTATTTTCAGGATTTATTACTCGATCTATTAGGTTAACGTTGATAACAAGATCGAAAATAGAATCTGAAAAAGGTAGAAACTCTGCATTTGCTTGTAGTAAGAAAGTATTGTCCAATCCATGTCCTTTAATTTTGGTTCCATGAAAACCAAAATGTGCTAGAGCCAATCTAATATTTTCCTTACCTTGAACTATCTTTTTTGCCATACTAAGCTTTCGTTCTGAAAGATCTAGTCCTAC
This sequence comes from Candidatus Parabeggiatoa sp. HSG14, assembly GCA_030378085.1. Classification (GTDB taxonomy): domain Bacteria; phylum Pseudomonadota; class Gammaproteobacteria; order Beggiatoales; family Beggiatoaceae; genus Parabeggiatoa. The sequence goes on along the minus strand of JAUCGK010000063.1, from coordinate 12,731 downwards.
CACAAATGAGTCACCAAGATAAGTCGCACAATCTGATGTAGCCCTTCCCACTCCACATCCTATATCCAAAATAAAGGTAGGTGGTTTTTTGATTGCAGTAGAAAGAACAAGTTGACTTACAGTACGATGTAGGGATTCCATTTGCCCTTTTCCCAATACTTCATTACCGAAAGCCAAAATACCTGTATACCATTCTACAAAATTTGGTTCCTCATACTTATCGGTAATTTTTTCATCCTTTTTTCTGGGATAAAATAAAAGGATACCATCACTATTGTAGAAGTAAATGTCATTACAAAGCTGACATTTTACCCCATCCGCTTTTTCTATCAATTTTCCTTTGCATTTTGGACATTTTGCAAGTTTTAGAAAATTGTTTAATGTCGGTTGTTTCATAACGTCATATTTAATTTCCTTAATTGAAAAAAATCCATAGTTGAATGAAGCTTACCCCAGTTCATCTACAGAACCTAAAGTTTTAAGCGTAGTTTTTTGTGCTTCTGTCAATCCGATAACACCAGTGATATTCATGTGTTCATAGGGCCTATCCAATCTGAGTATTTTCAAACATTCACCTGTATGTATATCCCACAATCTAATTGTTCCATCTCTACTACCACTAGCCAAAATTTGACTATTTGGCCCAAAGGATACTGAAGCTACCCTATAGGTGTGTCCCAAAAGGGTTTTCAAACATTGACCGGTAAGAACATCCCATAATTTTACAGTATGGTCACCACTAGCACTTGCTAAGGTTTTGTTATCTTGGCTAAATGCAATGTATTCTATTTCTTTTCTATGTCCATCTATAGTTCTAATACATTGACCTGAATTAACATCCCACAGCCTTATAGTTTGATCAAAACTACCACTTGCCAAAATATTACCATCTAAATTAAAACCTATCGAACGTATCCAGTTAGAGTGTCCTTGTAGAATCTTAAGGCTCTTACCACTATGAATATCCCACAATCTTATAGTTTGATCGTGGGAACCACTGGCTAAAATTTGACCATCTGAGCTAAAAGTAACAGCTCTTACCCGATCAGTATGGCCATGTAAAATTTTAACACATTGATCTACATTTGTATCCCATATATTTATAGTTTTATCATAGCCACTGCTAGCGATATTTTTACCGTTTGGACTAAAAGCAACTGAAGTTACCCAATTTTTATGTCCTCGTAAAACTTTGAAACATTCCCCTGTCCGGACATCCCATAATCTGACGGTTTTATCATAACTACAACTAGCAAGAAATTTATCATCTGGACTGAAAGCAACCGAGCGTACCCATTCACTATGCCCTTTTAAGATTTTGAAACACCTACCTGTATTAACATTCCACAATTGCACTGTTTTATCTTCACTACCACTAGCGAGAAATTCACCATTATGACTAAACGCAACGGGTTCTATCCCATTACTATACCCTTTTAAAACTTTAATACATCGATTATTTAAAATCTCCCATAACCTTATAGTTTGGTCTGCACTACCACTGGCAAGGAAAACACCATCTTTATCAAAATCAATTGAATATACTCTATTCGTATGTCCTTGTAAGGTTCCAATACATTTACCCGTTTGAACATTCCATAATCTTACTGTTTGATCTTCACTACCACTAGCAACTGTTTGACCATTAGGGCTAAAAGCAACTGACCATATTCCTTTAATGTGTCCTTCCATAGTTTTAAGTTTTTCACCAGAGTGTATATCCCATAGTTCTAGCATTTTTTCATCATTACCACAAACTAGGATTTTGCCATCAGGGCTAAAAGCAACTGATCGTATCTGACCATTATTTTTACCCAATGTTTTTATACATTTACCAGAGTAAACATCCCACAGCTTTATAGTTTGATCTTGACTTCCACTCGCTAATATATAACCATCAGGACTAAAATCAATTGACCATATTTGATCATGATGCCCCCTCAATAATTCTAAACATTCACCTGTATTAGTATCCCACAACCTTATTGTTTTATCTTGACTACCACTAGCAATAATGTGGTTAGTAGGACTAAAAGTTACTGAGTAAACCCAACCTGTATGCCCTTGTAAAGTTCTGAGGTATTTACCGGTTTGAACATCCCATAGTTTAATTGTTTGATCATCACTAGAACTCGCAAAAATCTGATTATATGGGCTAAAAGCAAGCGAGCGGATCCAGCTAGTGTGTCCTCTATAGTGCAAGATTTTTTTACCTTGTGTGATTTGCAACAAGTGGATATCACCGTTCAGATCACCCATAGCAAGAAATTTTCCATTTTTACTGAATTTCACTGCTAATATACTGCCAAAAGTTTCATCAAAAACAGATTTCGCTAGATCAGCACCTGCAAAATTAACATTATGCAATTTTACCTCTTGAAGATAGGCTTGCCAAACAGTGAGATAAGAGAAATCATAACCTGTTAGATCTGCTTTTAGTTCGCATAGTAAATTTAAGATATTACCAGCTACGTATCCTGATTTTAACAAGGAATCCTCTCGTAATGTTAAAAGGATTTGTTTTAATTGTGCTTCAACTTCTGTTTTGCTGCCAAAAATCTCAAGCAACCTATTTAAAATTGGCTTGAGAATAAGACGGCATTGACTTTCTCTTACATAGTCTTTTGCTAAGGCTTTGAGTAACGCATGATTATTGAGAAGTTCTATTTTACCCGTTCTAATTTCTTCAGTAATTTGTTCAACAAATCGAAGAGCCATAACTTCATTTTCCCCTTACTTGGTACTTTTTCTATTTCTTTACTAACATATTCCACAAATCGTTCAGTTACATACTCAATTAGCATAGGTTGTAGTGTAAGATATTTTCCATCTTGACTTTTTTCTAAAGGTACTTGATCAGATAATAAACTGAGTGTTTCTGGTAATTTTTCCTTAGCTAAAGGAGAAATAATATCCTCTTCTAGTTCTGAAATATTTACAGATTCACGATTAATTGCTAACCAATACAAAATTTCCTTTTCTAAATTTGACAACCGTTGAAAATGCCAATCAAGTAATTCATTAATTTTACTGAATTTTACTCTTTTCCAGAATTTATTTTTTTCCTTATTCAAAAATTCAGATATATTTCCACCAAAATAAGTGGTTTTAATATATCTAGCCGCTAATTCTAATGCTAAAGGATTACCATCAAAAAATTTAATAAGTTCTCTCCATTTTTCATCTGAACCAACAAAAGAATCAATCGTTGCAAAAAGAGCCTTTCCTTCTGACGTACTTAAACCACCTAGTTCTAAAGAACGAACTGGCCGTTTATCGCCTTCTATATTGGCAATGTCTTGAGGCTTTTCTCGGCTCGTTAATAATAAACAGCTTTGGTGAGAATCTTCCCCAACTGCCCGAAGTAAGTAACCATACCCTTCATAACCTTCTTGATATTGTCCCGCACGATCACCACCCCGCAAAATGGCTTCAAAATTATCTAGGAGTAGCAAACAACGATGCTTTTTTAAATAGTGGAGCAATCGCAAGACTTGAGCATCTATTGTATCTGGTAAATCTATTTCTTGCTGGTTGGATAAAAATTTGATTATATCTGCCAAAATTTCTGTGACAGGTTGTGCATTAAGGAGTTTTCGCCAAATGACATAATCAAACTCACCTTGAATACCGTATGCCAATTTTAGCGACAGATCGGTTTTACCAATGCCCCCTTTAGTCAGTTTCATTTTCATTGACAGCCCTGTTTTGCCTATACCGCCCAAACCTAAAATTGCTATCATTTTGCAACGATCATTGATAATCCATTTTTCAAGTGTCACAAGTTCTTCAGTACGTCCAAAGAAAACGGGAACATCAGATGCATCACTCCAATCTTGTTGAGAAACTGATTTTTCCTTTTCACTCTGAGAACATAATTCATTCCAACTCAACGATGCTACTGCCGAATTTTGGTAAATCACCGGTAAGCAGACAACGCCCGGATACTTATTCTCAAAGCGTCTCATACTTAGACGGGCTTCTAGCATCGAAGAATAAAGTGCTTTACGTTCTTTGGCAAACGCAGTGAAAAAAGACTGTAAAAATGTCTGTGCCACTTCATCCGGAATATTCTCCCGCATGACAATGCTTTGGGGTAAATACAATAATCCTGCCAATGGGTTGGCTAAACCTACCCCATCACAGGAGTTAAAAATCATTAATTGCAAACCCTTTTCAAGGGCCTTTGAAATGGCAAATTTTAAGTCTTCGATTTCAACATTTTCTTTTTCTAGTTTAACCTCCCCCATTCTCTTTTCTTCATCGCTGGCACTATGACCCGCAAATAAAAAAATATGCCATTCTTGACTAATAAACCTCAGTAACTCATCTTTAGTTTTCGGTTCCTCAACTTGAATTTCGGCATTTTCTCTTGAGACAATTTTCTCCAAAATTTGACGGTCAAATTTGGTATTAATCTGGTCACTGTTACCGATAATGATTAATATCTTAACCTTATCTTTTGGGCGGATATTTGGTGCCAGATTAGGAGGTTGAAATATTTTAGGTCCGACAGCTATGGCAGCCCTGCCAAGGCATATGCCTTTAAATAAGTCATCCTCCCATTCATGCCAAGGCAATTGGCCTAATTTTGGATTATCCGTCAAAATAACGACTCTTGCTTCTTCTTCAGTAGTTTGTTTCAAAGGCGATAAGTTTTCCCTAATAAAGCTTCGACATCGTTCTCCCCCACTTTCTTTAAGCCAAGACTTGAAACAATCTATCAAGTCAGTATAGGAATCTTTGCCGTTCTGGATACAGGTTTGAGTATCATGGATATCTTCGTCAATTGGCTTTCCTAGAGGATTATGAAGATTCGCTAAATAGTTTTTTCGCCACGTTTCATACCTTTTAGGAAGCTTGGGATTAGGAGGTAATGAGATAACATCTTGTGACAAATTACTTTCTTCCTGTAGTGTTATCTCAAAACCCTTATTAAAATCGCCAGAAAAATTTAAAGTGATTAATTTTGCCATGTTTGCTATTATTCTCATTACCATGGGGTGGATTAGAATTAGTGAAGTATAATCTTAATCCTCCCGACTGTGACAACTCAAAGGACAAAATTTTCTGTGACATTTATATTATCTAATTGTATCGTAATACAAAACTGTTCACCAACGTTAAATGACCATTTTATGGGTAAGAATTTGTCCTTACCGTTAGCTATCTTTTCTCGAACTATTCCAGACGATTTATCAAACAGTGTGAATTTAAGTTCTTTCGGTAAAGTGGTTTGTTCGTCCGTGGCACACAGCCAAAGTGATACCTCAATTTCCTGATTGTTTAATTGGCGTATATCAATAACGAGAACCACAGTATGCTCCATACCTAAGTTGACCTGTTTAGCCCTTTTAATCTCCGTTGTTCGGACAACCGGAAAAGCGACATTGGTAGGAATCATATCCAGCCCTAACCAACCCATTTTTATTGCCTCAACAAAATTGTTCTGTAACCATTGAGCCAATTTTACCAAGGAGCTTTGTTCAGACGGTAGTAGTGGTAATTCAACATGTACCTCCTTAATAGGAATACCTGAAACCTCAGTCAATTGTCCAGTTTTGAACAATTCTTCAATCCGCTTTATCCCTTTTTGAGTTCCCTCTAATACTAATTTGACACTACCTGCCTCAATTCTTCGTATTTTGAGGGTGACATCTTTTCCTTGTTGCTGTAGCTCCTCAATAATTGCTAATAGTTGAGGGGTGCATAAACCGCTTACATCAACATCTAAGTTGACCGTGACAGCAGTTTTTTTGGAGGCGTATAGAACATTGTTTACTAATTTTTGAATGGTTGAATTTTGTTCATTGATTTTGTTGGCTAACAACTGAGTATGAAAGAGATTGTGAACAACTGGATTATGATTAATTTCCTGTGTAAAATGATTACGCACAGGTTCAAATAAATCTGCCCGAACTTTTCTTTCATAACACTCGGGTACAATGTCATCTTTCAATGCCTCAGCAATGAGTTTCCCTTTGACAATTTGAATATTTTCATTGGTTAATATATCTGTGGTGTTGAGCAGAGATTCAATTTCATCAACGGAGGCAAATGATGTATTAACGAAATTCTCTCGTTCAAGTTGTTTCAATTCTCTTGCAAATTGATTGCGTTTCTGATCTAACCATTTCAAATCAGCTTTGTGTTCTGGTGGGTAAACTGGGAATACACCAAGAAACTTATGTGGATACAATTCTTTATAGCAATCCAATACAATATTTTGAAGTGCTGCGAGAAAAGATCGTTTTAGAGTTTTTTTAAGTTCATAATGGACAACCGTACCCGCTTTGTTAAGGTATTTTCTGAAAATATTCAAAAGCACCCTATCAGTGTTGTTCGCAGCAACGCCAAACATAATAGTGGTCAAAATCAAGAGTAAAATTTCCATTATTTCCTTTGTTTCCTTTGTTGTTCTCATTAAGAAATAGTGTAACTATTCAGCTTTGAAATAAATTGAACGTCACAAACTCCGTTATTTCGTTTCAAGGCTGAAAGCTAAAGTCGGCTAAAGCAGACTGAAAAAAGAATAAGTAGTTTAGCTGACTTTAGCCTGCTTTAGCTGTTAGCTTTGAAATTTATTTCAAAGCTGAGTAGTTACAGAATAGCCAGGTTTATTTTCAATCACGCACGACTTTTAAAGTGGCTGGTATTCCTTTGCCATATACTTCAGGATCGTACATTTCCTCAGCGTGTGTTGCCATGATGCTGAATTTACCGGGGGCTATAGCTTGTGCTACATAAGACAAGTGATAGTTACCTGGTGACAGATAATCAGAATAGAAGATGGCGGCATGGTGGCGTAATTCTTTATGGTAGAAGCTTGCCCAACCACCGTATGCTTTCCATTCATCATCGGTAAACCAAAGCGAACCTTTACCATATCCTTCTGTTGCGTTAGCATCTACTTCTGATGCTGTGGCTAAATCACGATTGACAGGCTCTAAACCACCTGGTACAGGATCATCTACGACAACAAAGTAACGTGGTGCTGGTAAAGATACATATAAATCTACTCGCACTAATTCACCTGTCTTAATTTTCATTGGCGTTTTGAGCAATATCCACTTGTCATCACGGTTGACATGATATTCGCGGTTGACTTCTATCCCCGAATTAACGGCTTTCGCTTTCTTAGCCTTTTCAGAATAAGTCATGCGAGTTGTGTAATAGAGTCGCCCTTGACCTTCACGTTCTATTTTAACAGTGGCTTTTTTGCCGGGATCACCTGCCGCGATGTCATGCGTAAAAGTTATCGGTGGATTTTTCACATCATCAAACGTTGCTGCCATTCCGCCATCAGCTAGCGGTGGTTTAATAGGCATTTGTTTATCATCCAACCAACTCTGTACTGTCATCAAAGGTTTGTCTTTTTCATAAACACGCGCGTATTCTATCAAGGCATTCATGCAGTACATATTTTCTTGGGTATTTTCCCAATGTCCCCGATTTTTGCGTGTTTGTGTAATGTTACGCACCAGTTTGAAAGGTATATCTCCCACATTACTTTGTTGTCCCATTATTTTGTCATACTCGCTTAAACTACTGAGTATGGCGCATTGGGTACGCAAAGAAGATGACAACATCCGTTTATAGCCACTATCAAGGTTTTCCACGAAGGATACTTTACCAGAAGTTTGATTAGCCTGACTCAAAATGACATCAGCTACAAAAGTACTGATTTTCCCAGTACCTGGCACTTGTAACGCAGCAGATAAAAATTGCGCTTGACCAAACAAGCTCATCCGTTTGACATGTCGCCGATAACGGCGGATATCTCTGCGTGTTATTTTGTCATGTTTAGCCAAAGCTGCAAGGGCTATTGCTCGTACTGAAGAAGCCATGCCTTTGGAGTAAAAATCAGGCATCACATTTTTTCGCAACAACGTTAATAGATAAGTGTGCAGTTTATTCTCCACTGCTTCAGGAATCGCATGATTACTATCACGTAACCAATTAAATGCTAAGGCAGTATAAGCACTCAAATAAGGGCTGACACGTTCATCTTTAGCAACATAATACGCCATACCTCCATTAGGAGCTTGGTATTCTTTTGCTAAATCAATCGTGGTTTTGGGCAATGCTTCACTGTTTTCCCAAACAATGCTATCTGACAAATAGGCTTGTAGATTATTGTAGTGAGAAGCCATTGTTCCTTTACTGAGTTTTTGCTCCCAGCAAAAATAAGGATAATCACGCATGTACTCAAATGCACCATTAACACCACCGATAACTGTGGGTGAAGCAATAACACTCAAGTCTCCAACATCAGTATGGATGTCTGTTGGAAATTGAATAGATTCTGTTACTTCATCCGCAAGGGTTGTACCATAAGTAGCAACTGCTGTTGATGCACGGCGTGGACGTACTTCTAATGTTTTGCGTAAAGCATCTTGTTCTTCAGCATCACTTGCGATAGCCGATAATTCTATGGTTCCAGCCCCTATTGTTTTGAGTGGCAACCATTTAGCATAACGCTTATAGGGTTGAGCAGTAACCGTATAAGTTCGCCGTGGTGTACTGTCGTTACTCTCAGTTGTTTTGATCTCAATTTCTTCGGGTTCTTCTTTTTGGGGTTCTTCTTCAGGTTCTTTTTCAGGTTCTTTTTCAGGTTTTTTAGCTTTTCCCCAAGAAAAGATATCTTTAACAGTATCCCAAGACTTAGTAACCACATTTTTTTCTTCTTTAAGGATTACAGGGTCTGTGGCTTCTAAGATAACTTCCAATTTTTCTTTTTTCTTGAAAAGGATTACAGGGCCTGTGGCTTCCAAGATAACTTCCAAGTCACGTACTTTGTCAGTCCGATTCATAATCGTAAAACCGGCTTGAAAATTATCGCCGCTGGTGAGTTGGTTAGGTAAAGCTGGACGAATTTCAATCGGTTTGTTGACTTTGAAATTAGCATCCCCTAAGCCCATCCGATCATCGGGAGTCACTGCCATGACTAATACACGCCAGCCGGTTAAATTGTCTGGCACGGTAAATTGAATTTGTGCCTTGCCTTCAGCATCGGTTTCTATAGAAGGATTCCAATAGCTCACAAATTTAAACAAGGAACGCATACTTAAAGCAGAGCCACCGTCACCGCCAGCATTCGCGCCTTTCTTTTCAAACTTTTGCCGTCCCACTAAACGCAGAAGTAGGCTAAAGTTTGCCATGTCCAAATCATCCAGCGTATAAAAGCCTTTGTATGGATCAAAATAATCCCGTCCTTGTGCTAACAAGTCAAACACCGATTCATCCAACACTGTCACAGCCAGTTCAATCTTGGGCTGTTGAGCTTTTGATTCTGGATGGCGTGGTTGCGCTTGTAAATTAATCGTGACTTGTTCACGCGGTTTATACATCTTCTTATCAGGTTTAATATCTACGACCAGTTCTTTGTAGGGTTCCCTGACATCGGTTTGGACATAGCCCATGCGAAAAGCGGGTTTACCTAAATCAACTTGATTTTCATCAATGGGTTTATCAACACGCTTTGACATCACTGTAACAGAAACAAAGAAACCTGGCACATAGTCGGGTTCTATCGGTACTTCGACAATTTCCATACTGTTTTCTAAAGTGGTTACCCAACTTCTAATAGTGCCGAAGCGTTCCACTGTGACGAGTGCTTTAGCACCTGGGTATGGATTTTTAACTAGATAACGTGCGGTTTCTCCGACTTTATAGGTTTCTTGTTCTTGGATGATTTCTAAACCATGTCCAGGACTCGTTTCCCACATCACGTACTCTTTACCGATTGCCCATTGATGCAATTCCGTACTATGGTCACGGCCTTTGCTGTCTTTAATACTGGCAATGATTTTATAAGCACCTGCTTGAGGGGGAACAAAAGTACATGGGCTAGATGCTTTTTCGTCAGATTTTGATTGACAATTACTGACATCAACCCATTCATGTTCATAATGGGTTAAATAGGCATTTCCCGCCCCTTTGACACGGGAGGATTTAGTGACTCGACGTTTTATCTGAATGTCGACATTGGTTTTGCCGATAGGATTACCCTGTTCATTAATAACTAATGATAGGACTTTTTCTTTCTGTCCTGCGGTGAGTAACCAAGCGGTTTCTTTGAGTCCTACAAAACGATCACGCCCGACATAACGCACTGTGGTACTATTGGCAACATCTTTACCTCGATCATCGCGTACTGCACTTTCTACCATGAGTTCGCCGTATAAAACCTTTAACGAATCTGATAAAGAAAATGAAACTTGCAATTGTCCTTTGTCATTGACTTTTTTGTCTTCGGCACTGAAAACCGTTTCGTCAGAAACATCATCGACATAGACATCAAATGAAAAACCTTTGGCTTGAGGATGTGAGGATTGTAAAGATTCTTGCCTCAATATGGCATTTACTCTCGTTTGGGCATCCACATAAGGGCCACCAGCATGTAATGTTGCAGAAGTATTAACTGTTACCGTTTCGCCAGCATGGAAAAGTTCACCATTTAACTCAGTGTTTACTCGGAATGGTGAGGGTGTAAAATCGCTGACCAGTACGCGCATGGGCCACCACGTTGTGCCTTTTTTGAATTTTCCGGTTAATTCAAATTGATACCAACCAACAGCAGCGGTTTTAGCAACGGTAAATTCGCCATGATAACTGCCAAAGTCGGAAAGACTGAAATTTTTGACCTCATGCACTTTTTTTCCCATGGGGTCAATCACTTGCAATTTATAACCGTGTTGTGGTGCTTGCACAAAGGTTTCATTATTTTGATCACGCACAAAAAACTTATATTGTACGGTATCGCCCACTTTGTATACACCTTGTGCCGTTGTACCCCAAGTATGAATATGTCCATATTTAGGACGCATACTAGGATAAAAACTATAATCCTCTGTCATATCGGACATATACACGCGAAACCCAGAATCCAAAGGCAATAAGGCAATATCCCGATTTTTTTGGGCTTGTACAAACAAGCGCGTTTCACTTTCGTATCCGCCATAAACGTAAGCATGCTTTAACTTGGGATCTAAAGATTCTGTACCTGGCAAAAACGCAATCCCATCGTTATTTGTCCTGGCAATCGCTAATGGCTCTGGTGTCGATTTATCAGCTTTATAAGTATCAAGATATACTGACACTTCAACATCACTGACAGGTAAACCCGTCTCAAAATCCATCACCCACACCAGTGTATTATGATGTCCTAATTTCGCTTGCATATAAAAGGGAGTTATTTGACTAAAAAACCAATTATAGTCAGCGGCATATTCATTGTTAACATCGGGTATCGTCTTAAAATATCCTTGCACGATACCTGATGGCTCTTTAATCAAATTACGGATACCTAACTGCGTTTTAAAAGCGATATCTTTCACTTGAGACAATGGCATTTTTTTGTGTGGTTGCCGTGTCCAACCGTTTGAAGTCAATCTGTTGTAATAAAGTGTTAGTCGATCCAAATTAGTGACAATAATGGGCAATTCGCTATCAACCCCTTTTTCTAGCACAGAGATTTCATGTTGAAAAACATGATTGGGAGCGCGATGATCTGTCGCAAACTGGACATTAAGAGGAGAAGACAATGACCGACCAAATTCATCTTCAAATAATTGATGATTGATAACAGATAATTGATAAGGTTGATAGGCTTTTAAAGTTGCTGGCAACCACACACGATAAATCTGGTTTTTTCTATGCGACTCATCTAGTCGTGAATAACTAGAGACATTTTCCCAGGGATTATAATCAGTACGCCCACCCGCTAAATCGGGTTTCACGAGTAAATTGTCTTTAATGACATCAGTAATCACGGGACTAGAAAATTGCATGGCGATACCACGCAATGGATTACAACGTTTGTTGTCATTAATGACTTGTACCTGTGGTGTAATAAACACTTCTTTATCATCTAAAGTTGTGCATTTTATCCCCAAAAATTTAAACTCAGGGAAAGTTTGAAAAGAAGTTAACTGGCGTTTTTCAACACCCACTTCAGGCCCTTCATTTGACTGAATACCGGGTTCGACCATTAATTTTATTGCAGTATCTAAAGGCAATAACTGTTGGGGTGATACTATCCAGATAGATGAAATATCTGGTAATGACAATTGTTCGTCTTCTTCATCACGAGGTGGTAACTCGGCTATAACAGCTACACGTTCTTTGTTGAACTTAAGCATATACAGATGTTTTGCTACAGAGTCTCTGGTAACGGGTTGATTAAAATTAACCCTTACTTTAGGCATCCCTGGGGCTTCCCAAGTTTGAAACGAGGAATAAACCACTTCAGAACGCTCAGTAATAAAAAAATGCTGAAATGGTTTTTCCAGAGTTTGTTTGGTTTCGGTCATAATACCGGGTGTTACCTTTACGTCATAGCGGGTTGCTGGCTTTAACGCGGTTTCATCACCCAATTCACAAGCCAAATTGGAGGTATTAAGCCAACGCCATTCACACTGTACAGCAGGAACGATGGTAATAGGAATGTCAGCAGCATTACGTTCCATTTTGCCAAGAGGGACAACAGCTTGATTAAAGGAAAAAACAATTTGTCGTCCTGCTGGTACGTCTGTACCGGTAGGGGTAATCCTCAGTATTTCCAACGATTTGTTTTTATTGAAAATAGCTGAATCATAAGCCGCATAAGCCGGTTGTGTGCTTATAAAACTCAGCACAACTAACATTAATAGGCGTATTTTGGTCATATTTTTATTCTCATTATGTTGAGTATTTTGGAAAAATAATATAGTTCGATGTTCAAGTTTTTT
>JAUCGK010000384.1 GCA_030378085.1 Candidatus Parabeggiatoa sp. HSG14 | reverse complement strand
AAAATTAACTGAGAAAGATACATCAAATCATCAATTTTAATCACGCTATTTTTCAATGACTTACTCAACCCTTAATTCGCATAATATTTAGGGTTTGTTATGTTTCAATTTTTTATTTTGTATGAGAAAATATTTTTAATTTTAGAATCGGACTATTCGATATCTAGATTAGTTACTATAATTAAAATAATCATTGATAACAAAATATGACTAAAACTATTGCAATATTACCCGGTGACGGTATTGGCCCTGAAATTATCGCTGAAGCCATTAAGGTATTAGAAATCTTAAAAAAATCTTTTGGTTTAAAGGTGCAGTTGGAACAAGGTTTAATTGGCGGTGCTGCCATTGATGCAACGGGACACCCCTTACCCGCTGAAACTTTAAAATTGGCTAAAGAATCAGATGCAGTATTGTTGGGATCCGTTGGGGGACCTAAATGGGAGCCTTTAAACATCGCTATCCGTCCCGAAAAAGGCTTATTAGGTTTGCGTTCTGAACTTAAACTGTTTGCTAATTTAAGACCTGCTTTACTTTTTCCTGAATTGGTTAATGCCTCAACCCTTAAGCCAGAAATCGTAGAAGGACTGGATATTTTAATTGTGCGCGAATTGACGGGAGGGATTTATTTTGGACAACCGCGTGGGATTCGTATTCTTGATAATGGTGAACGACAAAGTTTTAATACATTAGTTTATCGTGAAAGTGAAATAGAACGCATTGCACGAGTAGCCTTTGAAAGTGCCGAAAAAAGGCAAAAACGCCTTTGCTCTGTTGATAAAGCGAATGTATTGGAAGCCACTGAATTTTGGAGAGAAATTGTCACACAAGTTGGCAAAGATTATCCTAACGTCCAACTTTCTCATATGTACGTGGACAATGCCGCCATGCAATTGGTACGTGCGCCTAAACAATTTGATGTCATGGTAACAACAAACATGTTTGGCGATATTTTGTCAGACTTAGCCTCCCAATTAACGGGTTCTATTGGGATGTTACCTTCTGCCTCATTGGATGCGAACAATAAAGGCATGTATGAACCCATACATGGTTCCGCGCCCGATATTGCCGGACAAAATATTGCAAATCCGCTTGCCACGATTTTGTCGCTGGCAATGCTGTTACGTTATAGTTTAAACCAACTTGAACTCGCCACAACAATTGAAAATGCGGTTAGTCAAGTTTTGCGTGATGGCTTACGTACTCCAGACATTCAAGAAGAGGGACAAAAAGCCGTGACTACCCAAGAAATGGGTGATGCAGTAGTAACAGCGTTACAGCAAGCTTAGGAATGAGGATTCAATAAAATCCGAACGAGGAAAAAACCTGACAGATTTTTAAAACCTGTCAGGTTTGGCAATTCAAACTTTGGAAATTATTAAAGTCTCATTCCTAAAGTAGAAATAGGGAGGTTAAGAAAAGTAAATTTTCCCTATTAATTTATCAATTTTTAATTTTTATTTAGGAAAAATAAATGAGTCGTTTATTTGATATCGCAGTAGTGGGTGCTACTGGTGCTGTTGGTGAAACCATGATTTCTATTCTGGAAGAACGTGATTTTCCAGTGAATAACTTATATCTTTTAGCGAGCAGTCGTTCTGCCGGTAAGCAAGTAAAATTTAAAGGTAAATCTTTGATGGTTGAGGATTTAGAGCAATTTGATTTTTCCAAAGCACAAATTGGTTTATTTTCAGCAGGGGCATCAATTTCAGCCATTTACGCACCGCGTGCAGCAGAGGCTAATTGTATTGTGGTAGACAATACCTCACACTTTCGCAGAGACAAAGATATTCCGCTTGTTGTCCCAGAAGTCAATGCTCATGCCATAGCACAATATAAATCGCGTCACATCATTGCCAATCCCAATTGCTCCACCATACAAATGTTAGTTGCTCTTAAACCCATTTATGATGCCGTAGGCATTGAGCGAATTAACGTAGCAACTTATCAAGCCGTCTCTGGTACAGGCAAAGAAGCCATCGAAGAACTTGCCAAACAAACTGCGGCATTGCTTAATGGCAAGCCGATTACCACAGAAGTTTATCCCAAACAAATCGCTTTTAATGTGTTACCTCATATTGACATTTTCATGGAAAACGGTTATACAAAGGAAGAAATGAAAATGGTTTGGGAAACTCAAAAGATTTTTGAGGATGACTCAATTTTAGTTAATCCAACCACAGTTCGTGTACCAGTATTTTATGGACACTCAGAGGCAGTACATTTAGAAACCCGTGAAAAATTGACTGTAGAACAAACACGCGATTTGCTTCAATGCGCGCCTGGTATCGTTTTGATGGATGAACGCCAGCCCGGTGGTTATCCTACCGCCGTTACAGAGTCATCAGGTAAAGACCCTGTTTTTGTTGGGCGTATTCGTGAAGATATTTCCCATCCACATGGACTTAATTTGTGGGTGGTTTCAGATAATATTCGTAAAGGGGCTGCATTGAACAGTATTCAAATTGCAGAAATTTTGATAAAAGACTATATATAAGTTATACTTACTTGCGTATTTTAAAGTAAATTCTAAAAATTGTAAGTAACTGAATATGTTT